>JACRCO010000062.1 GCA_016218975.1 Deltaproteobacteria bacterium | reverse complement strand
TGCGCAACGCCTCGTATTGGGCGGATCGGATGCGCTCCTTGATCTCGCCGAGAAATACGCCGTACCCGACCGGCAATCCGGATTTCCTCATAGTCCCATTCCCTCGAAATTCCACCGGATCTTTGCCGCAAGCAGCGGCATTGAATAATCGTCCGACCCCATGATAGTGGTACGGACCACGACGTGCAATTATAGATATGCGAAATTCATGAACCGGCTTGAAGCTGAATTCTTGAAGAACGGAATAAAGCAGAACATCACGTGAAAGGTGGTATGCGTCCTGAAAATCCTCGTGTCCCCAGTTCAATTCCGGGAGGGGCCACAATCGAATTCATGAGGTTGGGCGGCAGCGCCTGACCCTTTTTTTATGTTGCCGGGCACAGCTGACGGCAGCCCCTTATTCCGTTATTCCAAAGATGATATCGAGGGGAATACGCATAACAAATTCGAATTATCGTCCCAAGATCCTTCCGCACGATAACCGCGTTTCCATTAACGATTCCCGATCAAGCCCGTCGGCCCGTTTAATGCATTTCCCCAATGCGGGGATAGAGGGAGAGAACAATGCAAGCAAGAGCGCAAATGCTTCGTAAGGTTGCCTTCCGGTTCCTGGTTATAATCTCAATGTCGTGGCTGTATCCCAATCCGGCAGGCGCAACCGATTTCAAGCACGGCTTTCCGGTAGGAAACTGGGGAAACGGCATCCGCCCATACGTTCGCGTTTCGGCCGAGGACGGCCGTTTGAGCGCCGTTTTTTCGGTCGTGACCACGACACCCCGATCCACTATAGATAAAACCGACGAGAACCGGGCGCAGGATTCGGCGAGCGACTCACGAAATGCCGGAGATCGGCACTCCACTACCATGTATTACGGCCCGTAGAGGCGTCAGTCGCATCGACGCGTACTCCCCCCGCAATACCTCCGTGCGAGTACGCCCGGGTTCCCTATTATTTCTGTATCCACGATCCCCGCTCATGGTGTAACCTCTCTTTCAAAACGTTCTCCCACGGGAAGCCAACTTATGTTTTTCATCATCCTGCTGGCCTTCCTCTTCACTTTCGGCAACGCCCACGCAGGGCTCGACAATTCCCACCACGACATCCGGCAGCACATGCCGGGAAAAGACGCCTGCCTTATCTGCCACGACCGGAAGGAAACCAATTCGTACAAGAAAATGGAGGACGAACTCGGAAAAGTGGGCGGGAAATGCGTCTTCCTGTGCCATAGCGGGAAAGGGCTTCTCCCCGAGACGGGCACGCTGGTCCCGGTGCCGGGTCCGAGCGTAAACACGACGGATTATTCGACGAGCCAGGCCCCGGACTACACGGCCGTTTTCTTCACGAAATCGCACGGGCGCGACCCGGCAAATCTGAAGGACGGAACCGGGCAGCCGGTGACTTGGCCGCCGCCCGGCGTGAACTGGCAGGGAGTTTCCGCCAACAGGAAAATGGAATGCACCTCCTGCCATTCGGTTCATGACAGCACTTATCCCCCGTTCCTCATGGCTCCCCTCGGATCGAGCGGCCCTAATCTGGACGGCCTCTGCGACCGGTGCCATGCGGAGCGGGCAACCAACAATCTTTCCGCCCCCCCCGACGGGACCCATCCGGTGGATTTCCCGGTCGACAACGCCGCCGCATCGAAGCGGGCCAAGTACGGCCGGCACCCCCGGAATATCCTGATCCAGAAATACGGCAGGTCCGACGGCGGTGGAACCGTAAACGTGTTCGACGTCCCGAACCAGGTCGCGGCATCCTTGAAGGAGCTCGGCCCTTCGTGGGATATGGGGGGGCACCTGACCACCGGTCCTGCCGAAGCGATGACCGGATGGACGGGAGCCGGCAGCACCCAAAGAATGGGATGCTACACGTGCCACTCCGCGCATCGCAACGACGTCAACGGCGAGAAGAACCTTGTCGTGGTGAAAACCGCGGATGCCGACAACACCTGGAACCCGCTGTGCACCGGCTGCCACGGGTCCGCGACGACCCTGGACGGGGACCAGGCGGAATGGGACGTCGGCAGGACCGGCTACGGGCATCCCGCCGGGAAAAACACCGCCGCGGACGCGGGGGGATTCTACACCACCACGCAGGGCGGCTTGAGGTTCCGGATCGGGAAGGTCTCCTTCATTCAGCCGCAGGGCGCCAACCGGTTCGGACCCCGCGGCGAGATCATGTGCACCACTTGTCATAGGGTCCACTACGGCCAGGCCGGCAGCATGGCGATCGCCAGACTGGGGCAGGGAACCAAATCCGTCTGCAAGTCGTGCCACGACGGCTCCGGGCATCCGGTCGCCACCGACGGCGTCGAGCCCGTCAATTCGCATCACGTCACCGCCACGAAGGAGCGCGCCGCGGAACTGCAGAACCGGGGATTCGGGAACCCGCAGTGGGCGAACACGGAGACGGGGCTGGGGGACATCGCGTCGGGGTTCGATTGCGCGGATTGCCACGTCTTCAACGGCACAGCCCACAATTGGAATTAAACAGGAGCCCATTGGTCCCAAGGCCGGGAAAATGGATCGCCGCCGCCGTTGCGGCCTTCTCGTTATTGTCGTTCGCCGCCCTATTCGCACAGGCCGAAACCGCCCTTTTCCGGATAGACGGGAATCCCGTGGAAAAAGCGGAATTCCGCCGGTTCGTCGAAATCGCATTCCCCGAAGAGACGGAACCTTCGGAAACCCGGCTGCGGGTCCTGGCCGATTCCTTCATCAACAACCGGCTTCTGGCCGCACGGGCGCGCGCGGAGGGAGTCGACAAGCTTTCCGCCGTGCGCTCGCGGCTCGAGACGCGCCTTAACCGGCTATGGACGAACGTCTACTGGTCGGAAGTGGCGGAACCGTCGATCCGGATAGAGGAGAAGGATATCGAAGCGATGGCGCCGCCCATGGAGGACGCCATCGATCTGCAACAATTGACCGTGGAGACGCGCGAGCATGCCGATGAGTTGCGCCGCCTCGTCCTTGCCGGCGCGGACTTCGGGAAGATCGTCAAAGCGGAATCGGTCGGCCTCACAGCGCACAACGGCGGATACGTGGGGAACGTTACCAAAAGCTCGCCGCTCTACGGACGGGAACTGCTCGATGAACTATTTCGGATGCGGCCGGGGGAATATTCCGCGGTGTCGAAAACGGACACCGGCTACGCGGTCATAAAGGTCATCGAAAAGAAACCTTCGTCCCGGATGCGGCAGGAGTGGCTCGAGCGGAACCGGGATCGGCTTCTTCGTATCCGCCGGCAGGAGGCATGGAACCGTTGGAAGGAAAACCTCGTCCGGCAGCACGAGTGCATCCCGGACCGTGACGTAATCGACGCATATCTGCGCGCAAGGGAAAACAACGCATCACTTGAGCCGTTGCTCGGGAAAGCGGCGGTGACGGTGGACGGCGTGCCGTTCACCCTGCGGGATCTCGCCGATCCGTCCGGGTTGGGCGTCGTCCATTCGGAGGACACCGTCGAGGAAATCATCCACCGGCGCCTGGAGGAATACGCGATCGCCCGGGAAGCCGCAAGGGTCGGGCTCCGCGAGAAACATCCCGACATCCTCCTCATCGGGAAACTGACGGGCGAATATCTCCTCGCGCGGGAATACGTGGCTTTCCGCGGCCGCGGCCTCTCAGTTACGGAAAAAGAACGGCGGGAATATTACGAAGCCAACAGGAAGAAGTTCACGGCTCCCCGCGCATACCGCTTTTCCCTGATCGAAACGAGGTCGCCGGCCCGGCTGCGGACCATATATGATCTTCTCGAAAAGGGCGTCTCCTTCGAGGAAGTCGCGAACCGGTGGTCGGACAACCGGCAGTCCGCGGAAGGAAGGAACGGATTCGTGGAGGAAAACCGCGTGCCCCGGGAACTGGTTCCGGCGACGAAGCTGGCCTTGGGCGAGTACGCCCGAACCCCTATCCGGATCGACCCGCCGAAGGGAGGGGAAGGGGTGTGGATCGTCCCCAAACTGAAGGCCGTCCGGGAGGAAAGGGCGCTCCCCTTCCAGGAAATCGACCGTTTCTCCGTCGAGAAAAGCGTCATGGCGAAAAAGAGGGAACGGCTGATCCGGGAAATCGTCGCGGGGCTACGCGCGGAGAGCCGGATCGAGTTCGGTCCGGAATTCCATCGATACGCATCGCAGGGAGCGGGACCATCCCTGGCGCCGGGAACGATCCGCGAATCGGGACCCGCTCGATGAAGCGTTATCGGCGCGTCCTCGCACGGACGGCGTTTCTATTCATGTGGATGGCCTTCCTGATTCCGTCGGCGAATGCGGCGCCTCCGCCGGAGTGGCTGCCCGGTTTTCCGCTGCGCGCGGGGACGATCGTCGTTCTGCGCTGGGCGCCGGTTCCCGGGGCGACTTCCTACAAGGTGTACAAGAAAACAGGAAAGGCGGACTTCGCAGCCGTCTACTCGGGCCCGCAGACCATCTTCAACGACCCGAACGTCTCCCCCGCGGAAACCGTATCCTACAAGGTCACCGCGACGGTGGAAGGGAAGGAAAGTCCTTCTTCGCCGCCTGCGGTGCTCCGGGGACTCGAGCCGTTGAAGCCCCCCGCCTTCTTCGGCGCAACGTATCCGCCGGGCGCAATCACGCTCCGGTGGTCCACCCCGCCGGGCACGATCTTTTTCAACCTGTACCGTGCCGAGGGGAGGGGGATGCCGTTCCACCTCCTTGATTCGACGCACCAGGACATCTACACCGACCGGAGCGTCCGGAGAGGAATTTCCTACTACTACAAGATCACCGCTGTAGACAGCAACAACCTGGAATCGGAAGCGTCGGCGCCGTTCGAAGCGCGGCTTCCGGCGGAAGTCGCAGCGCCCGTCAAGGAGAAACCGATCCTTCGCAAGGTCGCCCCCACGGGAGAATTTTTCGGAGAGGAGTTCTACCCCTTCGTCCAGCCGAGCGAGATGGGGTTCCTATCCAGCGGCGAACTGTACGTGCTGGACCGGACCTCGATACAGTTCTTCGAACCGGACGGGACGTACCTGAGCAGGGTGAACCTCGACAGGAAATGGGATCCTCCGAGCGGAATCGCCATGGATCGCGACGGGAAGTTCCTGGTGGCCTTCTACAGCGACAACACCATCCGAAAGCTCGACGACGAAGGGAAAGGGATCGAGGAGATCAAGTACCCCCCCACCGATACGGGGATTCCCAACAATCCGAACAACCTCGCGGTGACGCCGGAGGGGTTCTGCTGGATCGCGGACGGGTCCCGCTTCCAGGTCATCAAGGCGGACCGCGCCAGGGAAAAATACGAAACCATAGGGCGGCTGCGAGGGACCTACGACCGGAGGGATAAAACCGAAGCGGACCTCCCCACGCTCACGAGGATCCAGTTCAACCCGTACGACGGGAAACTGTACGCGGTCCTGGGGGTCACCGTGGAAATCAAGGTGATCGATCCGAAAACGTCGCGGGTGGTGAAAACGTTCGGCGGGTTGGGGCTCGAGAACGCGAAATTCCAGGGGATCGGAGGGCTGGCGTTCCGGAAAAACGGGAACGTGCTGGTGCTCGACCACCTGATGCAGGTGATCAAGGAGTTCGACAGGGACTACAAGTACGTCGCCACCTATGCGGACGTCGTGGAAAGGGACATCGTGCGACTTTCGAGCAACGTCCCCACAACGTTCGTTTTCCGGGAAGCCATCCGGCGGTTCTATATCAGCAGCGGGCTCGGAAACCGCGTCTACAAGTTCGACATCGCGGAGGCGGAGTCTCCTCCAGGAAAAAGCGAAACGCGGAAAACCAAATAAAGACTTCGACGGGAGGATGAATGAAGACGATCGGTACGGCGATATTGGCGGGCGTGGCGGGCTGCCTGGTGACGCTCCTTGTGATGCATGGGAACCGCGATGCCTTTGCCGCGCGCCCGGAGCAGGTAAAGGAGGTACGCACCGAGAAGCTCGTGCTCGTGACGGCGACCGGCGCCGTGAAGGCGGTCCTGGGGACCGACAAGGACGGGAGGCCCGTCCTCGCGATGGTGGACACCAAAGAAAAGGTGCGCTTTTCCTTGGCGATCACCGGTGACGACTCTCCGGCGCTCTCCATGACCGACGGCAAGGAACGGGTGCTCATAGGCCTGGCCGTCACCGCTAAAGACGACGGCGCGGTCACGCTTATGGACAATAAAGGCAAGGTGCAGGCCGCGCTGTCGATCGAGGGCGGAACCGGGAAACTTCGACTGAACGGCAAGGAGCGGTAAGAGGGTCAGCGGTACTTCTTGCGCCGGAAGAGATCCGTTTTGGAGGAGGAGACGCGGTCCAGGAAAAGGACGCCGTCCAGGTGGTCCACCTCGTGCTGGATGGCCACCGCCTCGAACCCGACGGCTTCGAGTATGACCTGCTTGCCGGTCCTGTCCAACGCGTCCACGAGCACCCACTGGGCACGTTCGATATTCGCGGTGTAATCCGGGATGCTCATGCACCCCTCCCGCACGATCTGGCGCCCGCCCTTGGCCAGGATTTCAGGATTCAGGAGCACCATCAGGCCGTGGTTCTCCTCCTGGCCGCCGCGTTTGTGCTTCGAGACGTCGACCGCGATTATCCGCTTCAGGAACCCCACCTGCGGGGAGGAGATTCCCACCCCTCCGGCCGACGCCCGCATCGTATCGAGAAGATCGTTTATGAACACCGACAATTCCGGCGTAATCTCATCCACGGGTGCGGATTTTTCCTTAAGGAGCGGATCCGGAAACTTCAATATCGGGAGAATGGCCATGATGCCGGTTGCGATTAAAGTTCCAGGGTCTCTATCGGCCGCACCGTGATGGATACGGAGAGCTCTTTCTTTATCCGCTCGAATTCCTTTTCCAGCCCCTTCATGTCGGTGCCTTCGGGGATGTCCACTTCCAGCACCATGACGTAAACCGGCCTCTCCTTCGTTCCGACGACCTGAGTGTTGAGGTCGGTGATGTTAACCTTCCGCTGCGCCAGCTCCCTCGTGACGTTGTACACGATCCCCGGCCGGTCGGCCCCGTACACGGAGATGATGTGAGGGTTCCCCAGGAAAGATTTTTCGTGGACGACCTCCTCGTCCTTAAGCGTGTGAAGGGTGACGATCAGGCGCATCTGCGAGCGCACCTCTTCGAACGCTGGACTTAATTCCGCTACGGCGGAGATCGCCGGATGGGAAACCACCAGGATCATCGCGAACTGCCCCGACAGGATCGTGCAGGTCGAGTCCTCGATGTTGCAACCCTGCTCGTAGAGGATCCGGCTCACCTCCGCGACGATCCCCGGCCGGTCCTTGCCGACGACGCTTACCGAGAAATGCCCCATTCCGGTTTCCTCCTTTCTCCCCCTGCAATGGCTTCCGAAAGATGATACCACGTCAAATTTACCTTGTAAGTCCGCATTACCGCTGAAACCGCACCGCCATGTTCATTTCGTGACAAAAGGCTTCCCGGCCTGTAGTATATACTATTAATATATATTCGGAGGCGGACATGAAAAGCGCGAAACTTTTTCGGAACGGACAAAGCCAGGCCGTGCGTCTGCCTCGGGAAATGCGGTTCGAAGGCGACCACGTGTTCGTGAAAAAAGCGGGAAGGATCGTCCTTCTTATCCCGCCGACCGGCTCATGGGACGGGCTCGTGGAAAGCCTTTCCCTCTTCACGACCGACTTCTTGCGGGACCGGGCACAGCCACACATGCAGCGCCGCAAGGGCTTAACGGCATGAAATACATCCTGGACACCGACGGCTGTATCGAACTGATACGCCGAAAACCCCCGAAACTGATACAGCGCCTCACAGGAAGCCAACCGGGAGACGTCGGACTTTCCTCTATAACAACAGCCGAGCTCTGGTTCGGGGTCGCCAAAAGCGACGATCCCGGGAAAAACAGGAAAGCCCTTGCCGGATTCCTGGCGCCATTCGAAATCGTTCCATTCGACGAATCCGCAGCGATGGCTTACGGAGAAATCCGGGCGGCCCTTGAAATAGCCGGGACACCCATCGGTTCTATGGATCTTCTCATCGGCGCCCATGCGCTAAGCATCGGAGCAACGCTGGTCACAGCCAACATCCGCGAATTTCGACGGATCCGTGGCTTGCGAACCGCGAACTGGCTTTCTCCCTGATCCTGTCGGATTACCCGCCCAAGATCCTGTCCAGGAATTCCCTCGGGGACAGTATTTCGACTCCCTGGTATTTCCCGATCTCCAGAAGATCGTCGTCGCCGGAAACCAGCCAGGAACAGCCGCCAACAAGGGAACACCGAATCACTATGTCGTCGTCCGGATCCCGTGAAACGGACTCCGTCCGTCCGGATATATCCACCACTTCCGAAAACGGCAGGAGTTCCTTGTAAAGAAGCGATGAAATCTCTTTCGGAGTCAGCCGAAACTTTGGATAGGAAAGGGTATGGACGATCTCGTCGAGCAATTCCTTACAGGTAACGATCCGCAACCGCCCGGCCTTCCATGCCAGCCGAAACTCTTCGAGACGACCCCCGAAGAGAAGGACGGAGACCAGCACGTTGGTGTCGAGTACGGCCCGGATCAGGGCCGGTTTCGGGCCCACCTGACCGCCTTGGCCACGTCCTTTTCAGTCAGTCGCAATTTCCGAATCTTTTCCCGGATCGCATCGATCCCGGAGCGTTCTCCTTCGGCTTCGATCCGGACGGGACGCAGGAGGATCGCCCTGCCCTTCACCTGGACATCGAAATATTCCGTCCCTGGAAAACGGTCCGCGATCTCCTTGGGCAATGTAAGCTGATTTTTAGACGTTTTTTTCGCGAGCATCCCGGCCTCCTTACTTCCTTACAGTAAGGATACATCCCGGAGTGAACTCCGGCAAGCATGAAAACGGCGGGGCCGGGGGTGGACGGCTCCGCCGTTTCCTTTCAAAACCGGGGACGGCCTAAAGAACAGGGACGTTCTTGCGACGCGCCAGGAATGTGGCTACAATGGCCACATAGGAGGGAACCGCAATGCATATCGTCGGAGTTCGGGAATTGAAAAACCGGCTGACCCATTTCCTATCCCTGTCGCGCCAGGGCATCCCGGTGATCGTCACGGACCGGAACAGGCCGATCGCCGTGATCCACCGGCTGGACCAGGTCGAGAAGACGGCGGGGACGGAAGAACGGCTTGCGTCCCTTGCCCACCGGAATCGCCTGCACCTGCCGGAAGATAGAACTCCCTTTCGGCCGATCCGCCGCGCGCGCGGGGGAAGAAAAGCATCCGAACTCATCCTCGAGGAAAGGCGATGATCTATCTCGACAGCAGCGCGCTGGTCAAGAGATACATCGCCGAAGAAGGCTCCGGCGCGGTCGACCGGTTATTGGCCGATCACCCGTATGCCGCCACATCCCGCCTGGCGTACCCGGAGATCCTTTCCGCGCTGCACAGGAAGCAACTTGCGGGGGATTTCCCGGCGCGGGTCCTCGGGGACCTGGTCAAGGCGTTCGAATCCGACTGGAACAGGTTGTTCGTCCTCGAATTCCCCGAGGAACTGCTGCCGATCGTCAAGCAGACCATCCGGAAGCATGCCGTCCGCGGCGCCGATTCGATTCATCTCGCATCCGCAATGTGGCTTCGTTCGGAGTTGAAGGAAGACGTGATCTTCGCCTGCGCCGACGCGAAGCTGCTGGCGGCGGCCCGGAAGGAACGGCTCATCGCATTCGATCCGCGATAATCAGCGCACAGTTGCATAAATAACCGGCGGGGCCGGATCGTTATGGCCCTAAAAATAATAAAAAGGTTTCCCGTGACAAACGATTTGCGGGTGAGGCTTTCCGCACAATTCGCAATTCTCTTCGACCGGATCAGGGATACGGAACCGATCGAAAAAACTTACGACGTGGTTTGGTGGGGACCATACTTCATACCCAAGCCAAGACAGTGGCATCGCTCCCGGTTC
Organism: Deltaproteobacteria bacterium; assembly: GCA_016218975.1. Taxonomy (NCBI): domain Bacteria; kingdom Pseudomonadati; phylum Myxococcota; class Myxococcia; species Deltaproteobacteria bacterium. Next base: position 801 of record JACRCO010000062.1, on the reverse strand, counting down.
CTGCTATATGGAGGCCGTTTACATGGATCGATAGAAGTCGGATGGACAACTTACTCATCGACCTGGGACATCTCATCGGGAGAAATCGAATTCGAAAACGGTTCGGGCTACTCGATCTGGAATTCCCAGGAAGTGTGGACGTCGGCGCTTCCCCAATTGACGCGCCGGTTGAAGTACGCAAATGAGAACCCGGATGCCTTCAATCGACGTGTGCGACGTCTGATCCCGTATGAATCGCGTACCGGGCGTTTGATCAGGAAGTGGACGTGGCCAAAGCGGACCAGCTCGCCGTTATCCCGGAACGAGCTGGTAAGGTTGGAATTGGCCTGTGTTAAAGGCGCTAACGAGAGATCGTGGGTTTCTCTCACTTCCGGCAAGTATCTGCAGGTCGTCGGATGTGCATATGATGCGGCGTTTCCCGAATTGAGGCACCTTGCCGCAAGAGAAAAATATTCATTGAAGGCGGACAGTCGGCACTGTGGCCTTCTCGACCTGCCGGATCAGGATGATCGCGCATTTCGCGGCTGGTATAACTCGAAAGCATGGGTGGGTTCCCATCCGTGGGAAATCGTATTTGCCCATCCGCATGGCGTGCTGCTTTCACCCTTTACCGAACAGGATGGCAACTGGCGTTTCCATCTTTCGGTCGACACTGCGGGACTGTTTCTTCACGCCGTGAAGATGGCAATTGCCCTGGGCGACATTTCCACTCCGTTTCTGCTCCATGACAAGAACAAGATTGTATCGATGCTCCGCGGCCAGGATCTCGTTGAAATAGGCCCTTATTACAATCAAATACCT
>JACRCO010000061.1 GCA_016218975.1 Deltaproteobacteria bacterium | reverse complement strand
ATCTCATGCCACTCCTTGTGTGTCAAGATATATGTGGGGTTATATATGTACTACAAGGTTCGGCGGAAATTGCGGTAAAATCCCATTGAAATCAACACGGCCAAGCGTAAAATCGGGCTTCAAGTGTCGAAGTTGAGCGGGACTCCCTCAGCATACCAGCATAGATTTCTTTTTAGTGGTTGAGATTGAGCAAATATCAGAACGCTTGCGTGTATTGGCGAGTAAATTGGATAGTATCAACCCTAATCAAGCAACCCCGCGATTTCCTTTACCGACCACACACGATCCGTAATCCCGGCTTCCATTGCAGGTGTTACCCTTAGCGTCTGATGGATCCTGGCGAAGTTGTAATACATGAAATGCAGGCTGACCGCATGCATGAGATTTTCAATCTTCTTCGAGAATGCGTTGGTTAGCCGTGTGAACCGCCGCATGCTCATCCGCATGGTAAGGTTCTGCCGCTCCGCAAAGCTGGTAGAAACGTGCTTCGGGTCCGGATTCCCGTTGATCTTGGCAATGCGCGTGCCCGTGCATTCTGCGGGACTATAGCGTGCTTCCGGACTACTACTTCCCTCATTTCCGTACATCTTCACGAGCATTGCATAGTCGATGTTTCCGGCAAAGGCATCCTCAACGGCATCCACATATACTTTATTCCCGTCCGTTGTCAGTTGAACGCGATTTGCCAACCTTTCCGATAGATCGTTTATAAAGTCTTTAGCTGCCTCTGCTGTGCGCGGGGCAACCATCCAGGTCGGCACAAGTTTGGTATCCGCGCATATTGCCGTCCACGTCCATACATCTCCATAACCGAATTGCCCATGCTTTTCTTCGGGAACATTCTTCGCCTTGGCATAGCAGAAGGACCAAATCTCTTCGCATTGAATGCGTCCACACTTGAGGTTTCTGAAAACCTTGTCCTGATATACCGCGCACGCCTTCCCGATGTCGGTGAGGAGCTTGAGCACGGTGCCCTTCGCCGCGCCCGTCATACGGCATGTGGCGCGGATCGAATTTCCCTCGACCAACGCCGCTATGATTTGCGCCCTCTGCTTTGTGCTCAACCTGTTCATCGTGTTCCCCCTCAAGCCTTGATAGCGCCATTATGCTTGAGCGGTCATGCATTGTCAATAAGTATCTTTATGCTTGAGCGGAGAAGTATTGACTTCTCCATAACCGTAGGTAATAATAAAGGTGCCCTCGCCCGGGGTCGAACCGGGGTCTAACGCTTCGCAATGGCGCTGCTCGATCCATTGAGCTACGAGGGCACCAGGGTTTCCGCTCGAAAGAGCGGCTGGATGGGGCCGGACTTAGTACACTGCCCTTTGCCGAGGGGCGTACTTAGGTCCGGCTTTCTATTTGGTGTCGTAGCGCCGTCCCATCCTGCTGGCGCTTGCTATTGGCGGCGGCATTGCCTTCATCCCTTCTTGCGGGGCGAGCCTGACTATCAGCATGGCCCGGCAAAACCAAGTCTACCACAACGTACTACCGCCTTGTCAAGTAAAACAGATAAGCAACCGGATAAAATGTACAGATAGGGCTTGACTGCCGGAGCGATAGGGGGTAAGGTACCCATAACGCTGGCAGGTGGCCTGCCCCTTGGAGGATTCACGATGGACGAGCAAACGAACGGCGCTAACGCAACTCACAAGAAAAAAAGGGAGCGAAGCCCGGGGTATCCTGGAATTGGGCTCAAAGATGCCATAGAGCGAGCCCGCACACTATACTTCAAGGAAGGTAAACATGCGGCTCCTGTCCAGGCAGTTCTCTCTCATTGGGGCTATGCTTCCAAGAGCGGGACCGGCTTTTTGGCGTTAGCTGCCCTGAAGAAATTCAACTTGATCGAAGATGAAGGTGCGGGGGCAGGGAGAAAAGTTAAATTAACCAATTTGGCTATCAAGATCATACATAACCCCAATGAGATTGAAAGAACGCAGGCAACCCAAGAGGCCGCCTTGGCACCTGCCATCCATTCGGAACTTTGGGAAAAATATGGCGGAAAACTTCCGTCCGAGGAGAGCATAAAATACCACCTAAAGTTTGAACGGCAATTCTCTGAAATTGGTGCAGATGAATTCTATCGCGAATTTATTGACACAATATCATATGCAAGGCTTGGCGAATCTGGTATGCTATCTGGGGAAAATACGGGCGAAGGAGATAATATACCCATTATGAATCCTATGGCTCAGATAGAGCGCCCGACACAAGCGGCTAATACGCAAATCATCATGAAAGAAGAGGTATTTACGTTAGACGAGGGAATTGTAACACTGAGAATGCCGAAGGCTATCGGTCAAGACAGTTGTGATGATTTTGTTGAGTGGTTACAGTTAATCATAAAAAAGGTAAGGCGATCTGCCCAAAAGAATCCCGTCGACGAAATGTTTTCCATATTGCAAGGGGGAGCAAGAAAGAGCGAATCAGATAAGCAGGAATGACTGATTATTTCTTTGCCTTGGCCTTAGCCCAACGCGCCTTAGCTGCTTCTTGGGCAATCTCCTTCCGCTTCTTCGCGGAGAGCTTTTCGGCTCGGGCCTTGCCACCCTTCAGCCCGCCCAATCGACCGAGCGCGACAGCGGCGGGATTCTTGGAAGTTGCATCTTGCAACTTTTCGGGTTTGGCCTCAGCCGTGGCATCCGCCACAATCGACGCTGCAAGCTGGCTGATATCGCGGGGACGTTTTTTCTTTGGGGTTGTCATGCAGGAAGGATAGCATAACCGCTCAAGCATTTTCAAGGGGCGGGAATTTCAAATTGACCCACTACCGGATTACGGGTCACTGCCGGAGCTGGAAGCTCTCCCCGCGGGTTCGGCACGCCTCGCCCGCGCTCAAGGGGATGTTTCCCGGTTCCAGGGAAGGGGGAGGAACAGCGCGAGAAGCGCCCCGGCGGCCGGCAGGGCGTTGACGAGATGGACCGCGGCGGGGACGCCGTACCGGTCGGCCACCGCTCCGAGCAGGGTCACCCCGATCCCTCCCGTGCCGATCGCGAATCCCGCGATCGTCCCCGATGCCGTGGCCATCCGGCGCGGAAACAGCTCCTGGGCCATCACGATCGTCACCGAGAAGGTCGACACGATGACGGCGCCGACGGCGGCCGCGAGCGCGAAGACAAGCCATCCGGTCGAGACGAGGAACAGGTGGATGAGCGGGACCTGGAGGGCAAGCGACCAGAAGACCATCTTCCGGTGTCCTATCCTGTCGGCCAGCGGCCCGCCCAACAGGGTGCCGGCAGTCCCGGCCCCAAGGAAGAGGAAAAGGAGCATGGCCACGAAATCGGGGCGTGTAGACAGTTGTTCGCGGTAAAGAAACGGTATGTAGGTGGCAAGGCCTAGCTGCGTCCAGGAACGGCAGATGACGATCAGCACGATCAGGGTTACGGCGTAGACCGGCCGATCCACGCCGTTGTTCACGGAAGCCGGGGGCCGGGCGGATGCATCCGCGATCCGCTGCCGTATGTGCGGGAGGGCCGGCAGGAATAGAGCGCCTGCGACCGCCGCGGGGAGAATCAGCCAGGCGGAACCGGGGAGGCCGTACCGTGAAACGAGGAAGATTGCGGCGGGCGCGCCGATGGAAAACCCGAGGTTTCCTCCCACCGAAAAGAGCGACATGCCGGTGGCCCGCTTCACCGACGCGATGCAGGCGGTCGCCTTGAATCCTTCGGGGTGGAAGGCGGCGGTCCCCAGCCCCGTGAACATGACGAAGGCGACCAGCCAGCCGAAATCCGGCGAAAACGGGACGAGCGCAATGCCGATGCCGGAAACGATGCAGCCGAGGAACAGGAGGGCCGGGAAGGGCTTCCGGTCCGTAGCGTAGCCGAACACCGGCTGGATCACCGAGGAAGTGAGATGGGCCGCAAGGAGAAGTGTGCCGGTGACCGTATAGGAGAGGGAGTATTTGTCCTTCAGGTACGGCAGGAGAGCGGGAAGCGCGCCCTGCACGATGTCGGTGCACATGTGTCCGAACGAGAGAAGGAAGAGGAGCAGCGAGGGGTGATTCATCGGATGGTCACGTCGGCGATCGTTTCCTTCTCCAGCAGCAGCATCGCCAGCCGGTCGAACCCGAGGGCCGCCCCCGAGCATGGGGGCAGGCCGTGGCGCAATGCATCCAGGAAATCGGTATCGACGGGCAGCCCGATTCCCGTTCGACGTTCATGCCGCGCGGCGAGTTTCCGCAGCCTCTCCTCCTGCTCCGAAGGATCGGTCAGCTCCTCGTACCCGTTTACGAGCTCGACACCGCAAAGATACCCCTCGAACCGTTCGCATGTTCCCGCATCATCCGCTCGAGCCATGGCCATCGCTGCAAGTGACGAAGGAAACCCGGTTACGAACGCGGCCCCGGCGGTTTCCAGCGCGGGCTCGACCACATCGACATATGCGCGGAAGAAAAGGTCCTCCCACGTCTCATCCGGGCCGGGCCTCTTCCCTTTCCGACGGAGCGCGGAACGGAGCGCTTCGGCATCTCCCGTCATGGGGGCGGCGAGCAGCTCACGGAATGCATCCGCAAGCTCGATGCGCGCCCACTTCCCGGAAAGGGAGACGGTCGCGCCGTCACGGCGGATCTCCTCCTTTCCGTGAAGCCCGGCCGCAAGCTCCCGTGCGAGGGCCTCTACGTCCGCCATGACAGAATCCACGGGCTCTCCCACCCTGTACCATTCGAGCATCGTGAACTCGGGGTGGTGAAGCGGCGACCCTTCCCGGTCGCGGAAAACCTTCCCGAGATAGAAAATGTTCCCGGACCCGGCCGCGAGAAGTTTCTTCATGGACAGTTCGGGGGAGGTATGTAGAAAACGCTTCGATGCCGTTCCGTCCGCGTCGGAGAGGACAACCGGGAAGACGTTCGGATCGATGTTCGGGCAGGGAACCGCTATCGGCGTATCCACTTCGAGGAACCCCTGCCCGCGGAAATAGCTCCTTGTCAGTTCGAGCAGCATCGCGCGCCGGCGCGGAATATCCCAGGAAAGCTCGCCGGCGGCCAGGCGCCGCCACGTCATTTCGTTTGTCGGATCCCGAGGGGCCATTCCTTCCTATCGTAAACCAATCCACCCAAAAGAAAAAACGAGCGGGTCATTTTTCGGTAAACTTTACAGGAAAGCCGGCCCGGCGCGATGCGGCGGAACTGTCCGCAGCGATCGGCGCGGAAGGAGGAGAGGGATGCCGTTTCCGTTCTGGGGGCAGAACAGGGAAGGACAGGAAATGCTTAAGGAGGCCCTGGAGCAGCTCGACCGCGCATCGCGGCTCATTGGACTGGATCCTAATATCGCGGACCGGCTGCGTTATCCCAAGCGCGCCCTCGTCGTAACCGTGCCCGTCAGGATGGACGACGGGCGGGTCGTCTCCTACACCGGATACCGGGTGCACCACAACGTAACTTTGGGACCGGGGAAGGGGGGGATCCGTTACGCACCCACCGTTTCCCTTGAGGAAACGACGGCGCTCGCCATGTGGATGACATGGAAGTGCGCGCTTATGAACATCCCCTTCGGCGGTGCGAAGGGCGGCGTATGCTGCGACACGCTCAAGATGTCGCGCCGTGAGATCCAGGCGCTCACGAGGCGGTTCACCTCCGAGATCGTGATGCTGATCGGGCCGGAAAAGGATATTCCCGCTCCGGACATGTACACGAACGAGCAGACGATGTCGTGGATCATGGACACGTATTCCATGCAGATGGGCTACTCCGTCCCCGGAGTGGTCACCGGAAAACCCGTAAGCGTGGGAGGATCTCTCGGCCGCAGGGAAGCTACGGGCCTGGGACTGTGCAATCTCGTGTTCGCCGCGCTCGATCGGATCGGATTGGCTCCGGAACGGGCGACGGCGGTCGTACAGGGGTTCGGAAACGTCGGTTCGACTGCCGCGCTGGAGCTGTCGAAGCGAGAGGTACGGGTGATCGGCGTGAGCGACGTCCGGGGCGGAGCGTACGATCCGGAAGGGATCGACGTCGAGGCGCTGGTCCGCCATGCGGATGCGGGGGGAAACGTATCGGGCTTTCCGGGTGTGACGCCCGTCTCGAACAGGGAACTTCTCGAGATACCCTGCGACATTCTCGTGCCGGCCGCCACCGCCGGGCAGATCACGAAAGAGAACGCAGACCGCGTTCGGTGCCGCGTCCTTGCGGAGGGCGCGAACGGCCCGACCACCCTGGAGGCGGAGGAGATCCTGTTGCGGAAAGGGGTCTTCGTCATACCCGACGTCCTTGGGAACGCAGGGGGCGTGACAACTTCCTATTTCGAATGGGTGCAGGACACGCAGAAGTTCTTCTGGGACATCGTCGAGGTGCGGTCGCAGCTTTCCCGGATCATGCTGAGGGCATTCGATGAGGTCATGGCGCTGTCGAATGAGAAGGGAATAAGCCACCGGATGGCCGCGTTGATGATCGGGATCTCCCGCGTCGCCGAGGCGATGCGCTTCCGCGGCCTCTACCCCTGAAAACTAGGCCGACTTAAAAACGGGGACGTTCCTAAAACTTTTTCCTAAAAACAGGGACGTTCCTAAAACTTTTTTCCTCGGTCCCGTGAACTTTTCATGGTAAGAAATGCGGGCTGGTTTCGTTTATCGATAATAACAGGAGCAGGGTAATTCCACATGGACGGCACGTATTTCCAACGGTGTGCGGAATGTCGCGGAGGGAAAACGTCATGAAATGCAGTCAGGTGAAATGGGCGGTAGGTATCACGGCGGCATTCGTGTTGCTCGCTGCACAGGCGGGACCGGGCCGGGCCGCGGGGTTTACCGAGCCGAAGGCCGAGTATTCGGCCGACCAGTATATAAGCGGCGACGGCAAGACTATGAAATCGAAGGTCTACCATGCCCCGAAAAAGGAGCGCATGGACATCGAGGAGGGCGGAGAGAAGCAGTACATCATCACCCGGCTCGACAGGAAAGTAGTATGGATCGTGATGCCCGGGCAGAACATGTACATGGAAAGAAACATCGAGGAAGGTAAAAATCCCGCGGGGGACCATGCCCGGGACATCAGGGAGTGCTCGATCGACCGGAAGGCCGCCGGTAATGAAACGGTCAACGGCGTCAGCGCTTCGCGGAGCCGCGTACGGATGTCATGTCCGGACGGCGTCCGGTATACGGGCGACATTTGGGAGAGCAAGGACGGAATCATGGTAAAGATGGACGCCGTGGCGGAGGACGGGGAGAAAGGGAAGACTAACCTGAAGATCGAGCTTAAAAACCTCAAGATCAGAAAGCTTGATCCCGGGTTGTTCGAGGTGCCCGCGGGCTTCCGTCAGATGAAGATGCCTTTCGGCGCGATGCCGGGCGCAGGCGGGGGAATGGATATGAGAACGCCGGCCGAAGCGCCGGAGGCGGCGTCTTCCGGCCCGTCCGAATCCAATCGGCCAGAGCCTGCGCCGGAAAAGGAAAAGGGCGCGGTGGAAAAGGGGACGGACGCCGTCAAGAAACTGAAAGGCTTATTCAAATGGTGACGGAGCGGATCACTCTTTAGGTACGAGGATGATCTCGATCCGCCGGTTCTTCCGTTTTCCTTCCGGCGTATCGTTTGGCGCCACAGGCTTGTTTTCCCCATAGGCGACCGCGGAGAGTATCCCCGGGTCGAGGCCCTGCTCCTGCAGGTAGCGGGTCACGTTGATCGCCCGCGCGGCTGACAACTCCCAGTTCGTGGGGTATTTTTTCGCGAGCATCCCGATTATCGGTACGTTGTCCGTGTGCCCTTCCGTCCGGATAGACTTGTCCTTCACGTCCTTCAGTATCGAGATGACTTTCATAAGAACAGCCTGTCCTTCCTCCTTCACCTCCGCCTTCCCGGAATCGAAGAGGATGGCGTCGACCATGTTTACGGTCAGTTTGCCTTTCAACTCGGATATGGTGACCTCTCCCTTTGCGATTTCCCCCTTCATTTTCACGAGGAGGTCCTCGTAGGTCTTGCTGACCTTCTGGACTTTTTCCTCCTGGGCTTTCTGAAGGCCGACGATTTCCTGCTTGAGCCGTCCGTTCTCGTTTTCCAGCCCGCCTATCTTCCGGCGAAGATCCATGATCGTTTGCGACAGGGAGTCGGATTTCGCTTTCAGCACGTTCTCGAGCTCCTTGTTGTCGGCGGCCAGTTTTTCCTTCTCCCCGGAGGCCTTTTCCAGGTCCGATGTCAGAACGGCGACCCTGGCCTTGAGCATCGAGTTCTCGAAGGAAAGGTCCTTGTATTTCTGCTGAAGGGCTGCAAGTTCCCTGGCGAGACCATCCGCCTCGTTCACCTTTTTCACGTGGGTGCTTTCCATCACGGTGCATCCGCCGATGGCCAGCGCAAGGACGATTACGGCGGCCTGGATCCAGGTTCTTTTTCTCATCGCGAACCTCCTGTTTTCGGAAGTTGCGTCCAATATAACAGGAAAGTTTGTGGGAGCGCAGGAAACAGTTTCGCAAGGGGCAGGTAGAATGTAAGATGAAATTCCAGTAATGGGAATAAGCACATACGCAATGCCAAGGGCGGCGGGGGGGAGTATCGCCGTCGCGGCGGAAGCTTGGCTGGAAATACGGGCAAGGGAAGGGGACGGGATTCCATTCGTGGGGGGTGATTATGGCGGGCAACGGGAGAAAAAGAAAATCGCAGGACCTGGGGGCGCATGGCATCGTAAATACGGGCACTGTCTGGTGGAACCTTTCCACGCCATCACTATATGAACATGCGCTGCAGCGGAGGGAAGGGTTGCTGGCGCATCGCGGACCGCTGGTCGTCCATACGGGAGAGTACACCGGCCGCTCTCCGAACGATAGGTTCTTCGTCCGGGAGCCCTCGAGCGAAAAGGATATAGCGTGGGGGAAAATCAATCTCCCGTTCGACGAATGGAACTACGACGCCTTGCGCTTCCATCTCCTCGCCTATCTCCAGGGACAGGAGCTTTTCGTTCAGGATTGTTTCGTGGGGGCGGATCCCGACTATCGTGTTCCGATCCGGATCGTGACGCAGACGGCCTGGCACAGCCTGTTCGCCCGGAACATGTTCCTTCACGAACCGGACCCTGCACGGCTTGCGCGGCATGTCCCGGCGTTCACGGTGATCGATGTCCCTGGGTTCCATGCGAGGCCCGGACGGGACGGCACCCGCTCCGAGGTCTTCATCCTGATACACATGGGACGCCGCGAAGTCCTCATCGGCGGAACGCTGTACGCGGGGGAAATCAAAAAGGCCGTCTTCACGGTGATGAGCTATCTCCTTCCGCCGAAGGGAGTCCTCCCGATGCACGGCTCCGCCAACTGCAGCGCGGACGGAAACGGCGCGGCGGTCCTTTTCGGGCTATCGGGGACGGGAAAAACCACCTTGTCCGCCGACCCGGAGCGGACGCTGATAGGCGACGACGAACATGGATGGAGCGACAAGGGGATCTTCAATTTCGAGGGGGGGTGCTACGCAAAGGCGATCCGGCTATCCCCCGGGACGGAACCGGAGATCTACGCGACGACCCGCCGGTTCGGCACCATTCTCGAGAACGTGGTCATGGATACGGCGACGCGCCACCTCGACCTTTCCGACGATTCGTTGACGGAAAACACGCGTGCGTCCTACCCCCTCTCCCACATTCCCAAGGCGATGCGCGTGGGGGTCGCGGGCCATCCCCGGAATATCGTGATGCTGACGGCGGACGCTTTCGGCGTGCTTCCGCCGGTCGCCCGCCTGACCCCGGCGCAGGCGAAATACCAGTTCCTCTCGGGTTACACGGCCAAGGTGGCCGGGACCGAACGCGGCATAGTCGAGCCGCAGGCCACTTTCAGCGCCTGTTTCGGCGCGCCGTTTATGGTCAGGAATCCGGTCGCATACGCCAAGCTTCTCGGCGATAAGATCATGAAGCACGATACCAAGGTCTGGCTTATCAATACGGGCTGGAGCGGCGGGCCTTTCGGCGTCGGGAGCAGGATCAGCCTTCCCCACACCCGCGCAATCCTGCGGGCGGCGCTGTCCGGCGAGCTCGATGCGGCGGAAATGGCCGAAGAACCGTTTTTCGGCCTTATCGTTCCACGGGAATGTCCGGGCGTGCCGAAGGAAGTGCTGAACCCCCGGGATACGTGGAAAGACCCGAAGGCGTACGATGCGCAGGCAAGCAAGCTCGGGAAGATGTTCGAGGAAAATTTCGCCCGGTTCGCCGGCGATGTTTCACCCGAAGTGCGTGCCGCGGGGATGCGCAAGGCGTCGTGATCCTTGACAGGCGGGGAGGGGATGTTGGAGAGTGAAAACATTCATTTTGCATGCGCGGGGGATCGGGAATGAGGAGGGTTGCCGTTATCGCAGCAGTCGTCCTGGCGGCGGCGTTCGCCGCGGGAACCGCCGGCGGGGGGGAGCCGCCGGGGAGGATCGAGCTTAAGGTCTATGCCAAAAGACCGGTGTCGTTCGACCACAAGGGGCACGCCAAAAGGATCGGGAACTGCCAGGCATGCCATCATATGAGCAAGCCCGGGGACGAGGAGAAGTGCTCCGACTGCCATTCTGCGAAGGGAGACAAGGACACCCCTCCATTCCGGGAAGCGATGCATCTGAAGTGCAGGAATTGCCATGCCGAGGACAACAAGAAGGTAAAAGGTTCCTGCAAGGAGTGCCATCCGGCGATCAAGTCGAAGCTTTGACGGGGAGGAGAACGCCGGATGAACGTCAAGACGCTGGCGGGCAGGCCGTTCTTCCGCAAACTCCTCCCATGGTTTGCGGTCTGTTCGACCGTCATCGTCGTTGCAGGATTTCTCATCCTGCCACGGGTCCTGAAGTCCGTTCTCACCCGTCAGCTTTCCGAAAAACTCCACCGCGAAACGTCGATCGGGGAGATCCAATTCAATCCGTTCACGCTCGCCGTGAAAGTGACCGGGTTCTCGATGAAGGAGCGCGGGGGCGCCGGACCTTTCCTCTCATTTGAAGAGCTCTACCTGAATTTCGAGGCCTCATCGATTTTCCGCGGGGGTCCGGTTTTGCGGGACATCGTCATCACGGCCCCGAGCGTTACCGTGATCCGAAAGGATGACCTTTCGTACAACTTCTCCGATCTCCTCGATGAGTTCGTTTCGAAACCCTCCACCGTATCGAAGCCTCTCCGTTATTCGCTGAACAACATACAGGTCGTCGGCGGAATCGTGGACTTCGACGACCGCCCGAAGCGGACGCGCCACGCGATAAGGGACATCCGCATTGCCGTGCCGTTTTTCTCGAACCTTCCTTATTACGTCGATGTCTATGTCCAGCCCGTTTTCCTCGCGAAGGTAAACGGGACTCCGGTCGATCTCCGCGGGAAGACCAAGCCGTTCAGCGGGACGCGCGAGACCGCCTTCGACGTGAACTTCCGGAATTTGAACATCCCGCACTATCTTGAATACCTGCCGGTGAAATGGAAATTCAGGGTGGCGTCGGCTTTCCTCGATGCCGATGCCGATCTTTCCTTCCGGGAGCACAAGGACAAGCCGCCCGTACTGTCGTTTACGGGAAAGGCGGCGTTGAGGGACCTGAAAATCGAGGACGCCAAGGGAAAAGCGGTCCTGCGGATGCCGCTTCTGAAAGTCTCCGTCGCGGCTTCCGACGTATTCGGGCGAAAAGCGAGCCTCGATAGCGTGCTGTTCCGGTCTCCGGAACTTCAATTGGAGAGGGAGCGGAGCGGCGCCTTGAACCTCGTGTCGCTCCTGGAGCCGCAGGAAATGACGGAAGGTACGGTGAAAACGGCGGAGAAGGCGGAGGAAACCGTAAAGGAAGGGGATGCGGGCGCTCCGCTGCTTATCGAGATCGCGGAAATCCGGCTGGAAGGCGGGAAGGTCGGGTTCGCGGACGAATTGCCGAAGAGGCCGTTTCGCGCCACGCTCGATTCGATCGATTTATCGTTTCGCTGCCGCTACGCGAGGGGAATGGACGATGACGGGGCGACGCTTACCGGCATTTCCGCGTCTTTGGGCACCCTGAAATTGAGGACGCGGGGAGAGAGCGACGATTTCCTGAAAATCCCCGCAATAACCGTAAAGTCCGCCGACGCCGACCTGGGAAAGCGGACGCTTGCGATAGGAGAGATTACGACCCGCGGCGGGGTAATCCGCGTGGAACGCGATCCGGACGGTTCGTCGAACATGGAAGCGCTGTCGCCCGCTCCTGCGCCTGCCGCACATGGGAGGGACCCCCGCCCGGCAAAGGATAAGGCGGAAGCACCGCCTGAATGGCTCGTAACGATCGGGAAGGCCGCCGTGGAACGGTATTCCGTGAAGGTGGAGGACAGGACGGTATCGCCGCCTGCGGTCCTTTACGCCGAACCGATAGCCTTAACTGCCGAAAATCTTTCCACCGGGAAAGGCGTCATGGGAAAGGCATCGCTGCAAGTCGTATTGAACCGTGCGGGAACGTTCGCGGCGGCCGGACCCGTCGGGTTGAATCCCTTCTCCGCCAACCTTCAAGTCGATGCGAGAGGGATCGGCATCGTCCCGTTCCAGCCGTATTTCACCGAAAAGGTGAGGATCGTCGTTAGCGGCGGGAACGTTTCCGCCAGGGGAACGCTTGCCCTGGTATCCGCGCCCGACAAGGCGATCGCGATTGCTTACAGGGGAGAGGCGTCCCTCACGGATCTTGCGACCGCGGACAAGTCGACGTCGGAGGATTTCCTGAAGTGGAAATCCCTTCACCTGGGCGGGATCAACGCGCGGACCCGCCCTTTGCGCGTGGAGATAGACGAGATCGCCCTCGCCGATTTCTATTCGCGCATCGCCGTGAATCCGGACGGCACGCTGAACGTCCTGGAGGCTTTCGTCTCCGGGACGAAGACCGCGGCTCCGGGCGCGACCGGCGCGGGAACGTACAAGGCGGCGGTCCCTGCGACGCCCGGTGCGCCTGAACCGGCGAAGCCGCCCCACGTCCGGATCGGTACGGTCACCGTGCAGGGCGGGACAGTTCGCTTCTCCGACAGGTTCGTCAAGCCGAACTACATCGCCCGTCTCGGCGAAATGGGGGGAAGGATTTCCGGCCTTTCTTCCGAGGAGAACAAGTTCGCCGACGTGGATCTCCGGGGAAATCTGGAGAACCATGCACCGCTGCAGATCACGGGCAAGATCAACCCGCTCAGGGACGATCTTTTCGTGGACCTCAAGGCCGATTTCAAGGACATCGAGCTGAGCCCGCTGACCCCGTACTCCGGTAAATACGCCGGGTATGCGATAGAGAAGGGGAAGCTTACGCTGGCGCTTAAATATCTCATCACGAAAAGGACGCTGGACGCGAGCAACCATGTTTTCCTGGACCAGTTCACATTCGGGAGCGCGGTGGACAGTCCCGACTCCACGAAGCTACCCGTGAAGCTTGCAGTCGCGCTCCTCAAGGACCGGCGCGGAGAGATCAACCTCGATATACCGGTCAACGGCTCCCTCGACGACCCGAAGTTCAGCGTCGGGAGCATCATCCTCAAGATAGTCCTGAACCTCCTGGCGAAGGCCGCCACCTCCCCGTTCTCGCTTCTGGGAGCGATCTTCGGAGGGGGAGAGGAGCTGAGCCACCTGGAATTCGAGTACGGAAGGTCGGACATGAACGCTTCGATGGCGGAACGCGTGAACGTCCTGGAGAAGGTCCTGTACGACCGGCCGGGGCTGAAACTCGAGATCGCGGGCCACGTGGACGCCGGCAGGGACCGGGACGGACTTCTACGGACAGTGTTCGACAGGAAAGTAAAGGCGCAGAAGTCGGCGGAGCTGGCGAAAACGGGTACGCCTCCATCTTCCCTCGACAACGTCACGGTGGGAGAGGCGGAATACCCGAGATACCTTGAGCTGGCCTACAGGAAAGAGAAATTTCCGAAGCCCCGCAATATCATCGGGATGGCCAAGGACCTGCCGGCTTCCGAGATGGAGAAGCTGATGCTCACGAATATCCGTATCACCGATGACGACCTGCGGCAGCTTGCAATGAGGCGCGCACGGCGGGTGAGGGATGCGCTGTTGAAGGGCGGGAGGGTTGCGCCGGAAAGAATGTTTCTCGTGGAGCCGAAAGCGCTTTCCCCGGAGAAGAAGGAAAAATTGAAAGACAGCAGGGTCGACTTCGTGCTCAAGTGAAAGGAGGAGGAGATCCCCATGAGAAGGATTTTTTGTCTCGCATGTTTCGCCATGCTGCTTGCAGTCACCTGCCTTGGCGCGGATGAGTTCCATACCGGGGAGTACCTGCCGGCAACACAGGTGGAGCTTGGAAAGAAGCCGGAGGCCTTCGCGGGCAGGAAAGTCCGGGTAACCGACACCTATCAATTCTGCGGAAGCGATTTCTGCGTCGATCTCCATAAAAAGAACATCAATGTGCGGGATTATTACTGCTTCGCCGTCGGACCGCTCTGCGTCGTCCGGATGTACATCAAGAAGGATCACCCGGATGCAGCGCAATTCGGCACCTTGAGAAAAGGGGACCGGCTGACCGTTTACGGCACGTTCGACCATTTGGGATCCAATTACCGGTTCATCATGGTGGACCGCCTCGTCGTGGAGAAGCCTTCTCCTTAAGTTTTCGGTAATTGGTACCGACAATACACGCATTATGGAGGTACGCCAGGGGATATCCATGCCCGCGACGGACGCTGCCGAAATCTGCGGTCCCGCAACGGGCAAGTACGGAATCTGCCGCTTTTTCCTGAGGGTTCTCGCCATCGTCGGGCTGGCGGAGCTCGTCACCATGGCCATACTGCACGTTGCCGCCATCCCCCCCGGGATAGGCGAATTCGTCCTGGACTCGGCGATCCTCACAGTCATCAGTTCCCCCTTCCTTTACCTGTGGGTTTTCAAGGCATTGTCCAGGAAGATCGACGCCGGTGCAGAGCTGGAGAGGAAAGGGCAGGCCACGGAGGCGGTGTTGCTGGAATATTCCGGCCGCCTCGCCGTAACCGAATTCGCCCGGCGGCAGGAGAACGATCGTCTGAAACGGATGGAAAAGATGAAGATGATCGCGTCTTCGGTGATCGCCGAGCGGGACATCGGGGAAACCCTCCACGAGGCGACCGCCGGACTGGCGATGCTGCTCGAGGTTCCGCGGTGCGCGGTGTTCCTCCGCGGAGATCCCGACAAAACGGTCGAGTACAACGCGCCGGACTTTCCTCCCGTGGGATCAGCGCTTTACCGCAAGGAGTTCGGGGCCGATCCCGATGCGCGGCGGCCGGGCGGGTCCAGGATGGTGTTCGACGTGGGGGATTCCGTGGAGACCCGGCCTGGGCAAACGGAAGAACTGCGCCGCCACCGTATCGCGTCGTTCCTGACCGTACCGCTTACCCTGAACGAGAAATGCGCAGGGGCTCTTTTCGTCGCGCGCGAAGCGCCGTACAGTTGGACAGACGACGAATTGATAACGGTCGAAGGATTCGCCCGGGAAATCGCAGTCGCGGTGCATCACGAGAGGGTCTCCCGCGACTCCCGGGAAATCGCGGGCCGCCTGATCTCGCTTATGAACAACGTGCCGGGAATGGTGTACCGGGGACGTCGCGACTGGTCGCTCGAATTGATAGGGGCCGACGTGGAACGCATCACAGGCTACCGGCCGGACGAGTTCCTGGACGGCGGGGTGGTTTGGCGGGACCTGATCCATCCCGAAGACCTGGAATCGGTGAAAAACGCCTACCGGGCTGCCGTGCGCGAGACGAGGAAGGTCCTTCGAGTGGAATACAGGATCCTCCACCGGGACGGATCCGTGCGGTCGGTCGCGGACCGGCGGCAGATCACCTACGATGCCGCGGGAAATTTCGCGTACGTGGACGGACTGCTCCTCGACATCACCGCACGCAAGAATACGGAAAAGGACCTGCAGGTCGAAAAGGCGCTGCTCGAAACCGCGCAGGTGGAGCTTTCCCGAAAGAACGTCGAGCTCCAAAAGGCATACACCGAGCTGAAAACCAGCCAGGCGAAGATCCTCCAGCAGGAAAAAATGGCTTCCATCGGGCAGCTTGCGGCGGGGGTTGCCCACGAGATCAACAACCCGATCGGCTTCGTCTCCAGCAACCTGGGAACGCTCCGAAAATATGTCGACCGGCTGACGCAGTACATGGACCTGCAAGAGGGCGTCATTTACCGTTGCTGCCCTGAAGCGGAGCGGGACACGCTTCAAGATAAGAGCCGGGAGATGAAGATCGATCACACCCGGAAGGACATCTCGGACCTGATCGAGGAATCAGCGGAAGGCACGGAGAGGGTCCGCACCATAGTCCTGGACCTGAAGGCGTTTTCCCGGGTGGACGAAGCCGATGCGAAGATGGCGGACATCAACGAATGCCTGTCGAGCACCATAAACATCGTGTGGAACGAACTGAAGTACAAGGCCGCCCTCAAAAGGGAATTCGGAGAGATTCCGCCGACCAGGTGCCGCCCGCGGCAATTGAACCAGGTATTCATGAACCTGCTGGTCAACGCGTCGCAGGCGATCGAGACGAATGGGGAAATCGGCGTCCGGACGTGGTCCGAGAACGGCCACATCGTGGTGGCCGTATCCGATACCGGCTGCGGCATACCGTCGGAACACCTCGGCAGGATCTTCGAGCCTTTTTTCACGACAAAGGAGGTAGGGAAGGGGACGGGGCTGGGTTTGAGCATCACATACGACATAGTAAAGCAGCATAACGGCGACATATCCGTCGCCAGCGAGATCGGGATAGGCACGACGTTCACCGTGAAAATTCCCGTGATCCGGGAGGAATGACCTGGAAGCCCCCGTGCGCATATTGTTTGTCGACGACGAGGCGAACATCCTGAAGTCTCTTCGGCGCCTGTTCGACGACGAGCCGTTCGAGGTCGAGACCGCTGCTTCGGGGGAAGATGCGCTCGTATTCCTGCGGGCGAAGGCGGAAGTCGGCGTAATAGTGACGGACCAGAGGATGCCGGGCATGAGCGGAGCCCAATTCCTCGAGAAAGCAAGGGAAATCGTTCCCGAGGCGGTGCGGATCGTCCTGACCGGCTACGCGGACGTGGTCGCCGCGGTCGACGCCATCAACAAGGGCGGCGCGCACCGATACATAACGAAGCCGTGGAACGACCAGGATCTTGTATTGGCCGTTCGGGAGGCGGCGCAGCGGTATTCCCTCGTGAGGGAAAACCGCCGGCTCACGGGCGTCGTCCTGCGCCAGAACAAGGAACTCAAGGAATGGAACGTCAACCTCGAGCAGCGCGTTGCCGGGCAGACCGGGGAGATTCGACGTCAGAACGAGACGTTGTGCGCATTGAATGAAAAGCTGCAACGGAACTTCGCCGACATGCTGGGCGCCTTCGCGGCGCTCATCGAGCTTCGCGGCAGCGCTTCCCGGGACCATTCACGCAACGTCGCAGCCCTCGCGGAGAGGATCGCATGCTCGATGGCGCTTCCAGCGGAGGAGATCGAAACGATCCGCGTCGCCGCTCTCCTTCACGATATCGGGAAGATAGGGTGTTCCGACCTCCTTCTGCGCAAAGTGGAGAAATCGATGACTCCCGCCGAGAAGGCGGCATACATGGAACACCCGGTGCGCGGGCAGACTGCCATCGACACCATCGAGGAGCTACGTCCGGCCGGCGTCATCATCCGCGGCCACCACGAATGCTGGGACGGGAGCGGTTTCCCCGACAATCTTCACGGCGAGGCGATACCCGTCGGCTCCCGGATCGTCGCAGTGGCCGATTTCCTGGACCACGAGATCGCCTCCAGGCGAAACGGGGGCACCCCCGATTCCGTTCTCGATGCATTGAGGGCGCTGCTTGGTACGAGGTTCGATCCCAGGCTGTTCCGGTGCGCAGCGGAAACAGTGCCGCCTGTCTTCGCGGAATTGCCCCAGGCAGCCGGTGCGGTCGAGATGGAACTGTCCCTGGAAGATTTGTGCGAGGGGATGGTGCTCTCGCGGGACATCGTAAGCGGCACGGGCATTCTGCTGCTGCGGGCCGGTATGACGCTCGACTCCTCCAGCATAAAGGGGCTTCGTCGAAACCTCGGGCTGGATCCGGGGAGCGGGGGCGTCTTCGTCGTGATGTCGGGCGAAAAGGTTTAATTTCAACCCGCCGGCATCTCCACCCCTGTCGTGACCATCATACGATAAACCCCAATAATTCAGTCCGGGGACGGAGGTGGAAGATGTCGAAAGTGATCTACTGCAGGGACGCCGGTGTGGATTGCGATTACGTCTGCCGCGGCGAAACGGAGGAGGAACTGTTCCAGGACGCTCTTGAGCACGGAAGGCAATTCCACGGAATGACGGAAATCCCGCCGGACCTGAAAGAGAAGATGCGGAGTCTCATCCGCGAGGAGAAGGCCGCGTAAAGTTTCCACACCCCGCTCAAACGATTGTCGCATCGCTTCCGCCGGGACCACCTTTCCCGGCGGAAGCGTGGTTGGGATTTTGTGTTAAGCGGCTGCCGTACCGGACCGCCGCGCCGGTTTTGACTGATTTACTTCGTTCGACGCCAGGGCATCTCTTAGCGTCTCCAGTTCCGGTTCTCCCGGCCCGAGCGGCAACGAAACCCTGCCGCGCCGCACCGCGGAGCGGCAGGCAGCCATCATGATTTCGAATCCCTTCAGTGCGCTGCCGCCGTTGCAGGGATGAATTCTCGCGGGATCGTCGAGCCAGGCGGCCATGTCCTGGACGTAGTGAGGCATGTCATGCGCGTAATCCATGTCGCCCGGGCCGGAGATCACCCCGCGTGAATCCCGGGTGACGGCTCGCCATCCTCCTCCCGTCAGGACCTCGGCGAACCCCTCCGTTCCCTGCGCGCCGATGCGGCACTTGCGCCACCAGTACTCCACCTCGGGGACGTCGGGCGCCCCGGAGCCGCACTCCACGACGCCGCGCACCCCGTTGGCGAACCGGATCGTTGCGACGATGTGGTCGGGCGAAGCATGCAGGTCCGAAAACTTCTCCAGGCCGTCGGCCTGGCCCATCACCCATTCCGCTTCCGCGTCGCCGTTGAACCAGCGGACGTAATCGATCAGGTGCGTCATCATGTGCATCATCCATCCCGTGGCATGTCCGTAGACGGTATGGACCCGGCCGATGGCCCCGCTCGCGATGATCTCCTTGACCTTCCTGTAATGATCTCCGTAACGGTGCTGATGGCTCACGACGGACCTGACTCCCGCATCCCGGAGCAGCTTGTCTATCTCCAATGCTTCGTTGGTGGACGTGGCCATCGGTTTTTCGTAAGCGATAAGCTTCACGCCGGCCTCCACCCCCGCGCGGACGAGCGGGAGGCGGATCTGCGGCGGCGTGCAGAACGCGAATACGTCGGGCCTGGTTTCGGCAAGCATCGCTGCGACATCCGTGCCCGTGCGGGCCTCCGGAAATTTCCCGCTTGCGGGCTCCAGCCGTTCGGGGCTGCGGTTGCACAACCCGACGACGCGGAAGCGGGGGTTGCCGGCGAACGCCTCGGCGTGGTGCATGCCCCGCTTGCCCAGGCCGGCCACGGCCACGGTATATGTCGAGGGAGCATCGCTCATGCGCTCTTCCTGACGCTCTTCCAGGCGCGGCAGGCGTCGATCACGTAATCGATCTCGGCCGGCGCAAGTTCCGGGTACATGGGCAACGAGATGACGGAGGCCGCGGATCTCTGCGTATTCGGCAGGCGGACGTTCCGATCCGCCGCCATCCCCCACGGATATCCTTCCTGTTGATGGATGGCGATCGGGTAATGGACCTTGGCGTCGATCCCCGCATCGTTCAGGTATTTGAGAAAGTCGTCGCGCGCGGGAGACTCGATAACGTACAGGTGATACACGTGCCTGTAGCCGGGTTTCTCGAAGGGGAGCTTGTAGTCCGTACCTTTAAGCCCGGAGTTGTATATCTCCGCGATCTCCCGCCTCCGTTCGGTCCAACCGGGGAGCTTCTTCAGCTTCACTCCGAGAACCGCGGCATGCAGATCGTCGAGGCGGCTGTTGTATCCCATGCTGTGATGGGAGCGCTTGAGCGAGCCGTGATTGCGCAACGCGCGGACGCGCGCCGCGATGTCCTCCCGGTTCGTGACGACGGCGCCGCCGTCGCCGAAGGTGCCGAGATTTTTCTGGGTGATGAAGCTGATGCAGACGGCGTCGCTCAGCTCGCCCGGGGCGAACCCGTCCCCGAGCGCGTCGATCGCCTGGGCGCAATCCTCCACGACATGCAGGCCGTGGCGCCTCGCTATCTCCGATATGGCGGGCATATCCGCCATCTGGCCGTAGAGATGGACCGGCACAAGGGCCTTTGTCCGGGGCGTTATCGCATCCTCGATCCGGGCGGGATCGATGTTGTACATCGAGGGATCGATATCCACAAAGACGACCTTGGCGCCCGTGAACCAGATCGCCTCGGCTGTCGCGAAGAAGGTGTTCGATGTCGTGATCACTTCGTCTCCCGGGCCGATCCCCAATGCCAGGAACGCCATCCAGAGCGCATCGGTGCCGGAATTCACGCCGACGGCATGCTTCATTCCGTGAAAGTCCGCCAGCTCCCGCTCGAAACGGGAAAGCGCGGGCCCGAGCACGTACTCGCCGCTCTCGAGCACGCCTGAAATGGCGGCATCAAGTTCCGATTTCAAATCGTGATATTGCCGGACATGACCATAGAATCCAACCTTCATATCCGCCTCCTCATGCCATGGTCCTTCAATAAATATAAGAGGGGGTGAGATGGCATGAAGGTTTCCCCCCGGGGTAAACTGAAGCAGGCAAGAGCGCCATTGTAAAAAAAAGTAAAGGCGGGGCATGCCGGGGAGGCCGCCGGGAATGAAGCTTTCGGCCGGAAAGCTGCCGCCGGGCCTGCTGGAACGACGGATCTTCCGGCATCTCGGGACACGGCGAAAAGAGGTAGTAGTCGGGCCGTCCATCGGCGTGGACGGAGCTGCCGTTCGGGTCGGCGGCCGGATCCTCGTGTCGTCCATGGACCCGATTACGGGCGCCATGGAACAGATCGGGTGGCTGGCCGTGAACATCAACGCCAACGATGTCGCCACTTTCGGCGTGCGCCCCGCCTGGTTCTCTTCCTGCCTCCTGTTTCCGGAACACGCAACGGAAGCGATCGTCGGAACCGTTTGCCGGCAGATCGACAGGGCCGCAAGGAAGCTCGGCATGGCGGTGATCGGGGGGCACTCCGAGGTCACCCCCGGGCTTACCTTTCCGATCGCCGTCGGTTGCTGCATGGGGATGACGGAGCGCGGACGTTATGTAACCGCCGGAGGCGCGCAACCCGGCGACAACCTGATCCTCACGAAATCGGCAGGCATGGAGGGCACGGCGATTCTCGCCACGGACAGGCGCCCCCTGCTCGCCGGCAGCCTGGGAAACTCCGTCGTGAAAAAGGCGGCTGCATTCCTGCGCCGAATCAGCGTGGTGGAAGACGCCCTTCTCGCGTACGGGACGGGCGGCGTGACAGCCATGCACGACCCCACGGAGGGCGGAGTCGCCAACGGAATCCACGAAATGGCCGATGCATCGAAAAAGGGCTTCAGGATCTTCGAGGAGAAGATACCGATCGCCGAAGAGACCGGCCGCATATGCGGGTTTTTCCGGATCGACCCGCTGTGCCTCATCGCGTCCGGCAGCCTCCTGATAGCCGCCGAAAGGAATTCATCCGGCAAGGTCGTGAACATACTTCGTAAAAGCGGGATAGCCGCCGCGGTAATAGGCAGCATCCTGTCATCGCAGCGGAAACGACGCATCGTGAGGCGGAACGGCGAAGAGGAAGAGCTGGTCAGGCCTGCCTCGGACCATCTCTGGCGGGCCCTGGAGCGGTAATTATCGTTCGTCCGCTCAGCCTGCGGCGCACTCCGCGAGAATTTTGCCGCAGAGCGACGGCAGCGAGCGGGAAAGCGGCTCCGAGAGCCCGGGGCGCACGACATCCGGGATGCATTGAACCTGTACCGAAATGATCCTCACGTCCACCCCGCAATGATCCTTCAATTCCAGCAGCAGGTTCGAAGTGGGCATCTGGTGCATGGAAAAATCGAAAAGTTTCTTCGGAGCGATATCGGCGGGGTCGATCACCAGGATTTCCCCGGGAGTCCTCCCGGCGTCTATCGCGTCGACGACGATAAGCTTTTTCACGGTTCCGTCCCCGAGCACGATGTCGAACAGCAGGTTCCTGACGCCGGTTCCCGCGTTCATCACCGTTACGTTGCGGGGGATATCGAAATTACAAAGCAGGTACTCCACGGCGGCGGGGCCGATCCCGTCGTCGCCGAAAAGCGGGTTGCCGCAGCCCAGGACCACGACGGGGGTATCAAAATATGCCGACACGGACACCTAACGCTCCTTTTCGGGCGAAACTCGCCTCACGGGGTACCCCTTCGCGGGGGACGCCTTGTCCGGCCGTCCTTGGCCGGACTGCGGCTCCGTAGCTTCCTCGCTCCGCCCTCCCTGGCTACCGCTTCGTCGCTACAGGCCCCCGCAAGGGGCACCCCGTATCGGCGGTTCGCCCGCGGTGGGCATCCGTTCTCCGGCGCCCTTGCCCCAAAGGGGCACAATATAAACAATCGATCGGCGTGCTCTTGTCACAGTTTACCCGGATAGATTGTCTTTAACTCTCCTCCGCGAAACCATTCAATCGCCGTTGCGAAATCGTCCGTCCAGTCGTCGTTCGGATCGCTGGAAACCGGTTGTAAAACGTTTATCAGATCGGGGTCTTTCTTTCGGGGGATGAGCCATCTTCCCACCGTGAACATGAATTTCTTCCAATCGTTCGTTGACGGATGCAATGATACGGCCAATATGTCGAACTCTCCAAATCTGTATGGCCTTGTATCTACCCCCTCGGCGTTCTTCCCTGAACGAGTCTTCTGGGTTTCAACGATAAACAAAGATTCAGGTAGACTTTTACGCCATTGGCGAGCAATCAACGGGGTTCCCTTTACCTGCCTTTGCAGTTTGACCTGTATCGTTATGGGTCCTGTCGAGTCTTTAATAAGAAAATCGTAAGGGAAATCCCCACCAGGGGATTTATCCTCCCATCCATCGCCATCAAGCACATATAGAAGGAAACACAGCTCTGCAATGACGCCTCGGATACCTCGTTGGGTTATGTCCTGGGAACGTGCGATGGCTTCAAGGATTATCTCGGCGGGGACATTCCATTTATCTTCCAGAACATGTATGCGGATTTTCATTCTTAAATGTTTGAAAACTTCCTGGCGTTCTTTTTCATCGAGAGATTCGAGTCGACGAAGCAATTCCATCAGTTCGGTATTTGTCATTTCTTCGCTCTTGGCCTTCCTGCAGATTTCGGTTCGAATGTCATCACATCGTCGCGATGAACAAGAGTATGTCCACCGATAACCAGCGTTCTAAGGCGCTTCGATTTGACTAGCTTTGCGATTGCCTGCCGGCTGACGCCTCGCCTACGTGCGGCATCCGCCTGCGAAATCCACAGGGAGAGATCTGTCGATAATCTTGTATAATAGGTTGACAATGTAAACCAATATGTTATTCTTTGTGATACGTTATAATTTCAAAAAAAAGGGAATGGGACAAGATTGAGTACAATTCGTAAGTCCCCCAAAGTTGTTCAAGGCATACTTGGAATTCAGGACAAACCCCACCCACAATCTTTTATTCGTGGCATGGACCCATATTACACGACGCAACTGGGGGCTGCTTACCTTGGGGATTCCCGCGATGTTTTGTCCAGAGTTCCGGATGGATCGATAAACCTGGTGTTTACTTCGCCACCGTACGCGCTCCACTTTAAGAAAGCGTACGGAAATGTCGAAAAGCGGGAGTACGTCGATTGGTTCATCGGGTTTGCCCGGGAAATTCATCGCATTCTCCCGGGGGACGGCAGCTTTGTGCTGAATATCGGCGGGAGTTTCAACCCCGGTGAACCGACCCGTTCCTTGTACCATTTCAAGTTGCTGATTGCATTGGTCGAGGATGTCGGCTTCCATCTGGCGCAGGAATGTTTCTGGTATAACCCGGCCAAGATGCCGACCCCGGCTGAGTGGGTCAACGTACGACGTGTACGGATCAAGGATTCGGTGGAATATGTCTGGTGGTTGGCGAAAACCCCATGGCCGAAAGCCGACAATCGGAAGGTGTTGAAGTCCTACAGCAAGGACATGATACGTCTGAACCAGAGGGGCGTGAGGGCGACCATACGCCCCTCGGGCCATAACATCAAATCTACTTTCGACAAAATCGATGCGGGAGGATCTATCCCGTCGAACGTAGTGGAAGAGATGATCCTCCCGGAAGACTTGCTCCGGTTCGGTAACAACTCCGCGACGGACGCCTATACAAAGCAGTGCAAAGCAGCAGGGATACCGATCCATCCTGCGCGTTTTCCTGCCGCGCTTCCCGAGTTTTTCATCAAGTTGTTGACGAATGATGGAGACATCGTGCTCGACCCCTTCGCAGGTTCGAACACTGCGGGGGCAGTGGCGGAGGGACTTGGGCGGCGGTGGTTGTCAATCGATTGCGTTGAATCCTACCTCGAAGGAAGCAAGTTTAGATTCGAATAACCTGCAAGCTGAAATCTAAGCCGAACCACTCTTAATCGTCGAAACCTTCGTGGAAGAAAAGCGCTGGAGTATAAGGGACTGGTGGCCTCATAAAAGGCAATCTCCGTCTATCTGGAGATATAAGCGCTGACAGCGTAATAAAAGCCAATCTGCTTTCAGGCCAGCCTTAAGGATTTGCATATTGTCCAGGATATTTCCAAGAAGGGTATCGAAATATTGCCTTAAGTTTGAAATTAGATGGCACTTCAGGCGCTGGCCCGAAAGCGCCAGCGGGACCAAATACCCATATGCCCCCGCTTGGGTTTGGGAAAATCCCATTCACAACAATATGCGAAGGTGTCTTCCTAACCATTTGGAAAATAGGAACTTGCTTTTCGTCGACTACCTCTAAGGCATTAGCGCTGGAATTTCTGTCCCAATTCACCGGTCGGACCTTAAATTCATTGTTTTCAACTTCTATGGGTGGTTTGCCATTCCCCCCCCACAATTTAAAAGAAAAAAATAGTTCATCTCCTTTCATGCATAGCGTAACAGGCACAAAATCCCCGAAACGAAAAGGAATCGTTCCGCCGCGACGTAAAATTTCGACTGATTGTTCAACAATGACGCCCCTGTAAAAACTCACGCCACCTGTTGAAGGACAAGGTCATTATCGCGGAAGCTTGGCGTGTTGAACCCGATAAACCAGACGATTCCGAAGGACAGAACCGACTCGAAGGACGCATGAAGGCACTCCGACTCGCCGTTTGCCACAGGGAAGACGCTTTTTTCGCAGGCGGGAGCACCGCATCCGCCGGGGTTCCCGGAGTTCCTCGACATCCACGCCGCCGCGGCCCGGAAGAGGTTCAACCCCAGCGCCTTAAGCACCACCGCGAATCGTACTGCCCTCATCCCCCGTACCCGCAGATGCTTCACCCCGGTCAGGCGGTCGAAGGCCGACATCGTCGATTCCACGCCGGATCGGTGCCGGTAACGGTCCTTGAACACCGTCGTCTTCTCCGCGGCGCGCCGTCTGGCCAGACGCAGGGCCCGTTCCGTGTAGCGGAATCCATACCCGTCCCGCACCGGTTTGATCGGGCACTCCTTCTTCCTTTCGCACCCCAGGCAACTCTCGTTGGCGAATACCACGGTGCGCCGCCTTCCCCCGCGCCGGAAGAGGATCGGAGCGTATCCCTGCGGACATGCCAAAATCGCTCCGTCGTCGGAGAAGGAGAAGTCGGCAAGGGTCACCTCCGATTCGTTTCCTTCCCCCATCGTCGGGGAGACGACTTCGACGCCTTTGTCCGCGGCGGCCACCACGTTTCCGTCGCTGCCATATGCGGAGTCCGCCAGCACCTCGGTAGGCGCAAGACCAAGCGTTTTCGCCCTCTCGATCGCCGGCAGCAGGGCGTGAGCATCGCTTGCGTTGGCTGGCTCCACCTCCACGTGGGTGATCAGCCGCAACGGCACGTCGCTTCTCTCTTCCATCCTGTCATCGTCCGTCGTCCGAGACATCGGAACGTATGTCTCCATGATCTGCGCCTGGTACCCTTGCCCTTTATGCCCGCAGTACCCCGCCTCCGGATCGGAGGGGTTCTGCAGGGAGCCGGAAGAGATCTCCTTGGGCTCCTTGATGGCCACCGTCTCTTCCCCTCTTTCCGTGACCACGTTGCACTGCTCCGAGAAGACGCGCGCGAGCAGCGTATACGTCTTCATCGAGACGACTGCCGCCTCCTTCTCGAACCGACGTGCAAGAACGAACAGATCCTCAGCCACCCGGGAGAGCGTTCGGTCCGACTCGGAAGGTTTCACCATCGAGAAGACCGCTTGCCCCTTGGGGGTGAGGTACCGTTCTCCGAACGAAGGATCGAGGGCGGCGAACAGCTCCGGCGCCCGCCTTTTCAGGTTCGTCAGAAACCCGGTGATTACCCGGACGAAAATCCCGATGCGGGTCAACCGGCGCATGTTCGAGGTGATGTGGACCGAATCGAGCCGTTGCTTGCTCGTGTCCACGCGGAATACGTCGGCCAGCTTCTTCGTCACCGTGTCGAAGAGAAGATGGTCGAGCTTCTTCTCGGCCAGAAGCTGCCGCATGGAAGCAAAAGTCCGCAGGCAGACGTACTTCCCTTCATCGGACTCGTCGGGAAGGTCGAGGGCGTAGTGCCATTCGAGGTTAAACGCCAGTTGCCGCACGGCTTCTTCATCGGTTGTATCGTGCATATGCTGGAAGATAAGTGCTCCCATGAGGGTGTAGGCGTCCTTGGAGGGGCGACCCAGGCGGGCGTGAAAGGCGGAGACGATCGCCTCGACTGCGCATTCCGATGATTTCGGCCACTTGAACCGAGACGAAGTCGGCCATCGTTCCGAGAGGATTCCGGCCACCCACGGAGCGTCAGCGACGCCGGGGATTACTGTTTCTCACAGTGGCCGATTTCCGTCAACCTTT
>JACRCO010000060.1 GCA_016218975.1 Deltaproteobacteria bacterium | reverse complement strand
CTCGATGGCGTGGGACAAGGCCCGGAAAGACGAGGATTTCGAGGACCTCGGCGTCCTCACGCTGACGGTCAAGGGTTCGATCCACCAGCTCAACCTTGTGGGCGCGGAGATCTGGACGCGCATCAACGGCGTCAATACGCTCGAAAAGATCTCCGGGGAGATCGCTTTCCTGTTCGGCTGGGAGAAAAAGGAGACGGAGGAAGCGGTCCTGGAATTTCTGAAAGGGATCGAGGAGCGGGGTTGGGTGTCACTCGAGGAGAAGAAAGAGCCATCGCCTCCGAAGTGGAGAGCGCATTGACCGTTTCGCATCTCTCCTCCCCCGTCACGGTCAACTGGGGGATCACTGCCCGCTGCAACTTCGCATGCAGCCACTGCTTCTCGCGGCTCGACGCTTCGCCGGAGTTGTCCGGCGAGGAGGCCCGCCGGGTCGTGGATGTGCTCGCGGCCAACGGGGTTATGTTCGTCAATTACGGCACCGGCGAGCCGCTGCTTCGCGAAGACATCTTTCCCCTGACGGAATACGCCATATCCGGCGGGCTCAAGGTGACGATGAACTCCAACGGGTCCCTTATAGACAGGAGGGTCGCCGCCGAAATAGGCCGGGCGGGATTCCACTCGGTGGGAATCAGCATCGACTCCGCCGACCCGGGAACTCACGACGCCTTCCGGCGGATGGCGGGAAGTTTCGAAAAGGCGGTGCGTGCGGCGGGGTACCTGAGAGAGGCGGGAGTCCCCCTTTCCGTTTCTTCGGTGATCTGCAAGGCGAACCACCGGGATTTTTCCGCACTTGTATCGCTCGCGAAGGAACTGGGCGCACACACGCTCGACCTACACAATTTCAAGTGCTCCGGGATGGGAGGACGCAACCGGGAAAGTCTCGACCTGTCGCCGGGCGAGTGGAAGGAATTCTACGAGGCGGCGGTGCCTTTGCGCCGGGCGGAGAAGGATATCGAGATCGCATTCGACGATCCGATCCTGTCGCTGCTCGGAGAGGAGAGGGGCGGAAAACTGGTGGCGGGTTCCGTCTGCGGCAAATTGTCCCTCTACATCCGGCCCGACGGGGAGATCACCCCTTGCGGATTCATCCCCGTGCCGATAGGCAACGTGCTGAAGGACGACCTCGCCAGGATCTGGAACGAATCTCCTGTCCTCGCGCATCTTCGGGGGAAGGCGGCCGCCGGTAAGTGCGCCGGTTGTGCGAAATTCTCCTCCTGCCTCGGGGGCTGCACCGCGAGGGCCTACGCGGTGTACGGCGCATACGACGCGCCCGATCCTCATTGCTGGTTCGACGCGTAGTACAATGGAAAGACTCTTCGGGGTTCGAGGTAAGCGTTGGAATATACGATGCCGATACGCGTGCGCTGGGACATCGACTTCCAGGGAAGGTACGGCCGCGCGAAGCGGATCGCGCGCCGGATTCACGAGGCGTCCCCGCTGATCGTGGAGCTCAGGATAGACGGGGAGAAAGGCCTTGCCGAGTTCCCCGCGATATTCACGGAGATCCACAAGAACAACCCGCGGATCGAAACCACTCTGCCCCTCGATCCGGATGCCGTTGCTGCGGCGCGGTGGGGATATCCGATGGATTTCATCTGGGAAGTGAAGGCGCTCCAGCCGTTCCGCAGACGCCTGCCTCCGGATGCGGAAGCGATCTCATTCGTTCCCGACGAAGATAACCTGTCGCATCTTGCGGACATCATCGAAGAATTCGCGGAGAGCGGAGCGCGGACGCTCCACCTGCCGAACATAAATGCCGTACGTTCGCTCGCATCCGTGGGGCACGTTCCGATCGCAGGCGCCGGAGCGCTTCAGGATGCCGCACGGAGCCTTTCGTCCCTTCGCATTTCACTCGAGGGCAAGAAACTGGTCGCGCACGATTATTTCCTCTGGCGCATACTTCGCCACGCCTTTCCCGCGGAGACCGGCGGAAGGGTGGAGTTTTCGGGATGCCAGGCCGCGTCCGCCCTCGCCTACGTGGATTGGGAAGGAAGCGTCTATCCGTGCGATTCGCTTCCGATACGTCTGGGGAACCTCCAGGATACGAAGTTCGAAAAAATCTGGAATGCGCCCGCGAGACGGCGGGTCCTCGAAGCCATCCGCTCCGTGCCCGGCGCCTGCGAACCGTGCGATCAGCGCGACGCGTGCCTGTCCGGGTGCCGCGGACTGGCGTATCACGCCGCCGGCACGTTGAACGCCCCGGACCCCGCCTGCCCCGAGCCCACTGTTCTTCCGCCGAAATAGTCCCCCCCCGCATCCCGAAACGAAGGGGCAAATATACGTTCGCCCGGATTTGCATCGTCCGATATTGCTACGCAACGTCCGGCAGGGACCCGGCCTCACCGTGCACAGAAGATACGCTACACGGGCACCCCGTGAGGCGTGCCGAGCCCGCTGGGAATATACGAAATGGGGTACGCCGGGCGCGGTTAGAAATTGCCCGGAGGCGAGGGATGTGATGTAATTTGCCCTGATGGTCTTCGACGAGGATT
>JACRCO010000059.1 GCA_016218975.1 Deltaproteobacteria bacterium | reverse complement strand
GCCACCCCCCCTGGCCGGTCATCAGCATGATGGCGTTCATGTAGATCCCGTCCAGGTCGGGGCGCTCCTCCCGGTCCACCTTGATGCTGACCACGTACCGGTTCATGAGCTCCGCCACGGACGCATCCGCGAACGACTCCCGCTCCATGACGGAGCACCAGTAGCAGGTCGAGTAGCCGATGGAGAGGAAGATGGGCTTGTCCTCCGATTTTGCCTTGGCGAAGGCCTCCTTTCCCCACGGGTACCAGTCGACCGGGTTGTCCGCATGCTTTAGCAGGTACGGGCTCGTCTCCAGGGCCAGCCGGTTTTTCCCCTCGGGGATCGCCTTCTCAGGCCGATTCATGGTTGTTCCCTTCCTTCCTTCGCCGTTCGGGGATTCGGCGGACATCGCGCCGTTCGGGACTCCTTTCCTGCGAGCGCCCCCGGCGTGGCGAATGGCCGCCTCCAGCGCGGAGGAGGAGAACAGGTCCGGCAGGCGGGCAACGACTTCGCCCTGCGGGGAGAGGATCACGGCGAAGGGAAGCCCCGCTCCCCCGAACGACGCCAGGAGCGCTGCCTTTCCCGGGTCGGATTCGGTCAGGTCCACCCGGAACGCGGCCAGGCCGGCCTCCCGGGCCGCGCGGACGACCGCCGGGGCGCTGTAGGCAGTCTTCTCCAGGACCTTGCAGTTGATGCACCAGTCCGCGGTGAACTCGATCAGGGCGGGGACGCCCCGCGACCTGGCCGAGGCGACGGCGGCCTCCCGGTACGGCTCCCAGGGGAGGGAGGAGTCCTTGCAAGGCGCCGACGCCGCCAGGACGAGCGACACCCCGAGGGCGGCGCACAGGGACGTCAAGACCCTGGCCGGCCACCGCCCGGCCCTCGCCCAGGAGACCGCCGCCCAGACCGAGAGCCCCGCGGCCCACAGGTACCACAGGGGCATCTCGAAGCTCCCGGGAAGCAGGATCCGGCCGAAGAAGATCGCCCCCCCCAGGAGGGCGAAGCCGAGGGCCTCCTTGCTCCGGGCCGTCCACTCGCCCCCGCGGGGGAGCCGCGACAGCCATTCCGGACGCAGGACCGCGAGGACGTACGGGAGGGCCAGCCCCGTTCCGATTGCCGCGAAAAGCCAAAGCGTGACGATCGGCGGGCGGGTCAACGCGTAGGCGAGAACGCCGCCGAGGAAAAACCCGGTGCATGGCGTGGCGAGGATGCCGGTCAGAGCCCCGGAGAGAAACGGCTCCATGTACCTCCGCCCCCGGACGCGATACGCCGCCTGGGGAACGGGAATCGAAACGTCGAAAAACTCGATGACGCCGGAAACGAGGAGAAACGCGGACAGAAGACCCAGGAACACCCGTGACTGGAACAACGCTCCCCAGGTCAGATGCAGGAGGGCGGTCGCTCCTCCCAGCGCCAGAAAGAAGGCCAGGGAGCCGGCAAGGAACGCCGCCGCCGCGATAAAACGGCGTCTGGGTTCCGTCCCGATTTCGTTGAGGATGGCCCGGACCTTGAGCGGGATCGACGGCAGGACGCAGGGGGTCAGGTTGAGCAGGAGGCCGGCGGCTACCGCAAGCACGGTTTGCAACAATATCGTCATCTCTTCCCCCCGATCGCCGCTGTCTATGCAATATGAGAGGCGACATTTTCCCCGTGGGTCGCGGCTATCCTTGGAGATTTAGTCGCCGAAAGGGGGAAGATCCTTACACCCCTTCCGTTCGAACGGAAACGCGCGCCCTAATGAAGGGCGCGATGGCCGATGTGTAAGGTTTTCCCGGTCCACACGACAAACAAGAAAGGCTCGAAGTCTGTCCTGGAAGGAGGATATGGTCATGGAACATGCCCTGATGGCAAATACCCGTGACGAAACAGCCATATATCGTCTGAGGGACGAGATCGTCGTAACGGATCTGCCCAAGGGAGACCACCTGCTGGAGGTCTGGATCCCCGTTCCGCAAACCGACACGAACCAGCAGGTCATGGAGGTCACCGTGGAGTCGGAGGTCGGCCTATCCCTTCACTATGACCGGGAGTGGGGAAACGCGATCCTTTACGCGAGGATTCCCTCCGCAAAGGAGTTTCGCGCGGAATGCTTCTACCGCGTGGAGCGCCGGCCGGCACAGGTCGTTGCGGATCCGGCCCGCGCGCGCCCTCAACGCGGAACGCACGCACCGTACGCACGCTTCCTGGCGCCGGAGAAGCACGTACGCGTCGACGAGGAGACCCGGAAACGGGCCCTCGACATCCTCGGCGCGGAAAAAAACCCCTTGCGCCAGGCGAAACTCCTGTATGACCACGTGACGGGGTACATGACGTACGACCAGGAGAAACAGTCCTGGAAGGGCAGCACCGACCACGCGCTCGTCTGCCAGGTCGGCAACTGCAACGACATCCACGCATTGTATCTCTCCCTGTGCCGATCCGCCGGGATCCCGGGCCGCCTGGTGATGGGGTTTGCCCTCGAGGGGGAGGACCAGTGCGACCTGTGCGGGTACCATTGCTGGGCGGAGACCTATGTCGACGGCCTGGGGTGGTTCCCCGTCGATGCCTCGTGCGCGTGCCGATACGGGCATGCGGGCTTCGGTTCTCTGGACCTGAACCACGTCGCTTTCTCCCGGGGCAGGGACCTTCTCCTGGAACCCGCTCAGCGCGGGGAGCGGCTTTTGTTCTTCCCTTCCGCGTACGCGGAGGTGGACGGCGCGGAATTCCCCGGCGTCAAGAGGCTCCTGCGATTCGATCGGATCGGGATCGCCGCCTGATGGCGAGGAGCGCGGCAAGGAATACCGCCAACCCGGCGTACTGCCCGGGAGTGAGTCCGAAGTACCGTGCGTCGGCCAATCGCAGGAAATCCAGGAAGAAGCGGGCCGGGACGTAGAGAAGGATGAAGACGACCGTGAAGAAACCGGGCGGCCGGGGCTTTCGATCCGCCACGAGGAAGACAGGCACCATCACCAGGAGCGTATAGAGGAATTCATACCATCCCAGATCGTGGAACGCCATCTTCGCCAGCTCCACGGAGGGCGGGAGTTCCGCCAGGCGGCCGGCATCCCGGTAGAAGGTTGCGATGTAGGCCCGGGCTTCAGGAGATTTCAGGCTGATGCCCAGCGGGAACGACGTTATCGTGCCGGGGTGGTCGTGGGCGACCGTGCAAGCCAGGCGGCCGATCGCCCATGCGAAGGGGAGGACAAAGGCAATAACGTCGAGGTATTTCATGCGTTCGCCCGTGTCGATATTACGCGCTTTTAAGCTGAAATAAAGCCAGAGTCCGAGGAGTCCCCCCACGAATCCTCCGAAGGAGCTGATGTTTTCCCACACCTTCAGGAGAAGGACCGGACTCTCCATTGCCTGCCGCGGAAAGTAGGCGATGACGGAATACAAGTGGGCCAATACGAAACCGGCAAGGACGACATACGCCAGGAGTCCCGTGCAGACGGCGTCGTCGAGCCCTTTCCGGCGGCACCGCGCGACCGCCATCTGCCACCCGACGATTACCGAAAGCGCCACCAGGGCTCCGAAGGCGTGCACCGTTACCGTGCCGAGCAATCGGTACACGGGTTGGGGAATGTACGGGACCATCTCAAGAGTCGGCGCGGAGGAGGCCCATCTTCCATCCTCCGCGCCGCTTTCCCCGCTATTTCTTGGGAATCCCGGCCGAGAGCGCCGGTACCATGCTTTTCATGTCGGCGGGATCGCCGCTCGGGTGGCGCACAACCATGATCATGGCCCACTTGCCGAAGGGCGATTCAGACAGGGCGGCATCGTACGATCCCTTGCCCTGCCCGTCCGTCCGGAACATAAATGGCGCACTCCCTGCTCCGGCCTCGTGTTTCTTGGGTTTCATGTTGACGAACCAGACCGTGTACACGCCATTTGGACGAAGACCTTCCGCCTGGACGCGGAGCTTGCCGCTGCCCAGGGAGGCTGTCCCGCTCGCCGCGGGGCTGTCCTTTTCCGCCTTCAACGGAATCGAAACGTCTCCCGCAAGGGCGGCGCCGGCGATTACCATGAAGGCGAGCGCCAGCACGAACGGCAGACACTTTCTTGCGACCGACATATCGAGCCTCCTTTTCCTGATAGCCTCCGCGAAGCGCATAGGACATCCCCGCGGTCGGCTTTTTTTTTCACGCTGTCGGTTAGTCTTCGTGGGGGAACATTCCTTACAGCCAGGGCAAAACAAGCGCGTAGTGTCGCTGAAAACCAGCAGATCAGGAATGGCCGCAGGGCTGCCGCTCCTTCACGCGGGCCGGCGATTCCCCGTTGCCGATGGGGTTGTGGGAAAATTATACGGATGGGACGATCCGGTATCGATATACGACCCGTGCGTGGTTTCTGCGGAGGACTCCTGCATGTAGCCATCCGGATTTTCGTCCTCTTTGCGGCCCTTGCAGTCCCCGGAGCCGGCGGGGCGGGGCCGCTCCTCGTCGACGATTTCGCCGCGGGCCTCTCCGATAGATGGGAGAAGAAGATCTTCAAGGGTGAGACAATCTACACGCCAGTTATCGACGAAGGACGTCCCGCGCTGAAGGCGGAGAGCCGGGCGAGCGCCTCGGGGCTGATTTACCACGTCGATCTCGATCCGAATGAGTACCCGCGACTTTCATGGTCATGGAAGATCGTCCGCACGATCGGTAAAGGAGACGAGCGGACAAAAGGCGGTGACGATTACGCGGCCAGGTTGTACGTCGTTTATCCCTCCATCCTCTTCTGGAAGACGCGGGCGGTAAACTACATCTGGGCGAACCGGCTGCCGCGGGGCGCATTTCTTCCCAACGCATATTCGAAAAACTCGGTCATGGTGGCCGTGGAGAGCGGCGACGAGAACGCGGGGAGATGGATCGACGAGGAGCGCAACCTCGTCGAGGATTTCCGGCGGGCGTTCGGTGAAAATCCTCCCAGGCTCGGCGCTGTGGCGATCATGACCGACACCGACAACACGGGAGAGCGGGCGGCCGCGTGGTACGGCGCTATCCGGTTCCTGCCGCCTGGTTTACGGTCTCGTGCACCGTCGTCGCGGTGATACGTATCGGGGAAGCAATGACTTTGCCGAGGTGCCCCGACTCGTGACGCCACTGCTGCAAGGATTCACGCCTTGTGTAGATCGTGATGTCCTGTATTGACCCTGTACCATGGTCCGGCGTTTATGCTTAAAAGTGGAGTTGTTCGGGAAGGGAGGAGTCGACATGAAAAGGGGGGCCTTGCCGGCACGGGTTGCTGTTCTTGGCTTGTTCGCCGCGTGCGGCATGTTTGTTCCACCGAACGTCGCCGCCGCGCCGATCACGTTCAATACCGCCCTGCCGGTGGCAAGCGGGGAGGGGATTCTCCGCGTGCAGTATGTCTTGGTCCGCGCGGCCGGCGACCCGACCACCCTCGGTCGCAGCATCACCGTTCACGCCGCGCCGGTGGCTCTCGCGTACGGAGTCACACCGCGCCTCGCCCTGTTCGGGATCGCTCCCTTCTTCGACAAGTCCCTGGAGCTCGATACGCCCGCAGGCAGGATCGAGCGCAGCGCTTCCGGCATCGGCGACCTTCTCTTCCTCGGACGATATACCGCTTTCGCGCTGGACCGGCCCGGATCTACGATACGCCTTGCACCCTTTGCCGGGCTCAAGCTTCCGACCGGCAAGGACGATGTTTCCGATGGCCTGGGCCGCCTTCCGCGGCCCCTGCAACCGGGCTCCGGGTCCTGGGACGGGCTCGGAGGGGTTGTCTTCACGTGGCAGACCCTGGGGTGGGAATTCGACGCCGACGTGGGTTTTCGCAAGAACACGGCGGCGGACGGTTTCCGGTTCGGGGACCAGGCGTTCACCGACGCGTCTTTCCAGTACCGGGTCTGGCCGCGTCGGCTGGAGGCCGGAGTGCCCGCGTATGTTTTCGCCGTCGCCGAGAGCAACCTCGTCGTCGCGGGGCGGGACCGGGTCGGAGGAGTTTCGGACCCCGATTCCGGGGGGACCCGGTGGAACGTCGGCGCGGGGCTCCAGTACGTGACGGAGCGCTTCGTCATCGAGGGAATCTACCAGGTTCCCGCCGTCCAGCGGCTGAACGGCAACGGCGTGGAAACCGACTATTCGCTCAGCGTCGGGATCCGTTGGAAATTTTCGTTCCTGCCAGGACGATGAAAACAGGAGGGGGTCCGGATATGACTTTCAAATCGTTTCTCATACGTCATGCGTGCTGCCGGTGGATCGGTCTTGCGCTCGTCGCAGTCGTTCCGGCGCTTCTCGCGGCGCCTTACGGGGCATGGTCCGCCGGCCCCCAGCCCGGTGCCGCAAAACAGGCCGTAGTGGCCGTCGACGGGATGTCCTGCCCCTTTTGCGCATATGGGGTGAAGAAGCATCTGTCGGCGCTGCCCGGGGTAAAGAGTGTCCAGGTCGAGCTGGCCAAGGGCGAGGCGATCGTGGAATTCGACCCGGAGGGGCAGGTGACCGACGAGCAGATCCGGAAGGCGGTGCGGGAGGCGGGCTTTACTCCCGGAAAGATCGAATGGAGATGAAACGGGTCCGCGGGCTCTCCGGACGTTTCCGTTTTATCGTATTCTTGCTGGTGGCGGTCGTCGTTCCCGCCGTCCTCGCGCTTCGCCATTGGGGAGTGGCCTGGACGCTCGCCGCGCGTGAGGGGAGCCCGGCCAGATATTCCCTTGTCGGTTTCTGGGACGGCGCCGACGTTCCCTCGGGAGAATTCTTTCGGCCCATCGGCATCGCGGTCGCGCCGAACGGAGACGTCTTCGTCACCGACGCGCGTCTCCGCTTCGTGCGGCTGGGCCCTTCCGGGGAATTCAAGGGCGAGTGGGGACACGAAGGCAAGGGGCCCGGGGGGTTCGGCAACCCCATGGGGATCGCGGTGGCGCGCGACGACTCGGTATTCGTCTCCGATTACGAGCACGACCGGATCCACAAATTCACGCCGGACGGCCGGTTTCTCCTCTCCTTCGGGGGACCGGGAAAGGGGCCGGGTCGCCTCACCGCACCCGCCGGCCTGGCCGTCGATCCTTCGGGCTCCCTGTACGTCGCGGATTTCTACAATCACCGGGTCCAGAAGTTCGAAGCGGACGGTTCGTTTAAGAAGATTATCGGCCACCCGGGCAGGATGGGCGCCGGCGCCCTTCATTATCCGACGGGCGTGACCGTTGCGCCGGATGGCAAGCTCCTGGTCGCCGACGCGTACAATCACCAGCTCCAATGGTTCGACCCCGGGGGGATCCCGGTCCGGCGGGCCGGCTACCGTTTGTTTCTGTTTTGGCCGCGCGCCGCCTCGTCAAGGCGGGGGTTCAAGGTTCCGACCGGCGCAGCCGCGGGACCGGACGGCCTCCTCCACGTGGCGGACAGCGGAAACCACCGGATCGTCATGCTTACGGCGGAGGGGCGTTACGTGACGGACTGGGTACTCCCCGACGCGAACCCCGGTGTCTACTCCCCTGAACAGATCGCGGTCTCAACGGACGGAAGGACCGTATATGCCACGGACCTCGCGTCAAACCGGATCCTGGTACTGAAGGTCGGCCGGTGACCCGGATCTTGCCGTCGTCTGAAGACTCCCGTTCGTCCTACTTCGCGGGGAACAGAACGTAGTCGCGGTGG
>JACRCO010000058.1 GCA_016218975.1 Deltaproteobacteria bacterium | reverse complement strand
CCGCCGCCGAAAGCGTACTTCGAGAGTGCCTGGCCGTCGGAGCGGACGAGGTCGAACGGGTATGGGGGGAAGGTATCGAGGGAGCGGACCCGCACGGAGTGGCGTCGATCCTTGCAGCGGCGGTCCGAAGGCTCCCCTTCGACCTGATCCTTGCCGGTTGGCGCCGGGCGGACGTCGAGCATGCGCAGACGCTGCCGATTCTTGCGGAACTCCTGGGACTGCCGCAGGTCACGTGCGCCCGCGACGTAGGGACAGGCCCGGAAGGGAATTCCATCCGGGTGGAACGACGGATTCCCGGAAGGCTGC
Source organism: Deltaproteobacteria bacterium (assembly GCA_016218975.1). Lineage (NCBI taxonomy): Bacteria > Pseudomonadati > Myxococcota > Myxococcia > Deltaproteobacteria bacterium. The sequence continues at coordinate 28,309 of JACRCO010000058.1, read as the reverse complement.
TCACGGTTACCTGTTCCCTGCCCGCTCTGGTCGTAATCGATAAAGGTCCCCCCCTGCGGTATCCGCTCTACCCGGATCGCCGCGCCGCCCGCAAAGCTCCGATACGAAGCGTCGATCTCGGGATGATCGGACTGGAGGAAGCGCCTCGACCGCTGATTCGATTGGAGAGGGTGACCCCTCCCAAACCCGGACGGCGGAGCTCGCTGGGAGCCGTCACCGGGATACCCGTCGTCGCACGGCTCCAGAGGATTCTTTCCGGCGGCGCGCAGGCGAAGAAAGAAGGCAATCTCCACCAATGCCCTGACCGGCAGTCCACGCTGCAGGTCGTAAAACGGCTGCTGGATGAAAAACTGGTATTCCTTCCGTGAAGGGAAACGGGGCGGAATAGCGTCATGGAGAGGATCGCGTCCCGGGAAATTTTCTGGAATGTCGAAAGCCGTGAACTCCTCTACTTGTTGTCTTGTGCGGCCGCGGCTGTCTTCCTCTTCGGAATGTATCGGAAATATTCCGTGTGGCGGCAGGGGCAGCCCGCCGGCCGAAACGACCGCTTATGGTACAGGACGATGTCCACAATGGCTTTCGTTTTCGCCCAGGGGCGGATCCTGCGCCGCCGGCGGGCCGGCTTGACGCACCTGTTGGTATTTTGGGGCATGGCGGTCCTGTTCGCCGGAACCATCATCGTCGCCCTCCAGGCACATTGGGAAGTGAAGCTGCTGCAAGGGCGGTTATATCCATGGTTCAAACTTGCCATGGACCTGGCCGGGACGGGGATGCTGGTCGGCCTCCTCGCTGCCATCGATCGTCGATACCGCAGGCGGGAACAAGGGCTCGACAGCCGGGCGGAGGACGGCATCGTCCTCGCGCTGCCGGCCGGGATCGCGGTCACCGGTTTCATAGTCGAGAGTCTACGGATTGCGGCGACGCAAGACCCGTGGGGAGGCTGGGCTCCGGTCGGAAACGCGATAGCTCATTTGCTCCGCGGCGCGGCTTCCGGGAAACTGAATCGCGCACATGAAATCGCATGGCTGGCGCACTCCTCGCTCGCCCTTGGGTTTATAGGCTATATCCCTTTTTCCAGGTTGATTCACGTCGTCGCCGCGCCGCTGACCACTTTTTTCAGGCCACTGGGGCAAAAAGGTGTTTTGACCCCTCTGGATCTCGAGAACGAAGGGATCCGGCGTTTCGGCGTGGGCGCCATCGACGACTTTACCTGGAAGGATCTGCTCGATACCGACGCCTGCGTCCTGTGCGGCCGTTGCCAGGATAACTGCCCCGCCCACGTGACGGGGAAACCATTGTCTCCCGGGAAACTCATCCGGAACTTGAAGGCTCAGGCGACGGAGAAGGGACGAATGATTTCCGGCGATGGCTTTGTCGGAGATTTGATCGAAGAAGACGCCCTCTGGGCCTGCACAACCTGCGGATCATGCGCGGAGCAATGCCCTGTGTTCGTGGAGCACGTTCCGAAATTCGTGGGACTGCGGCGCCGCCGCGTTTTGATGGAAAGCAAATTCCCGACGGAGTTGATTCCCGTATTCAGGAATATGGAGTCCAGCGGAAATCCGTGGGGGATCGGCCGAACGAAAAGGGCGGACTGGTGCAGCGGGCTGGACGTCAAGGTCGTATCGAAGGACGGGCCGCCGGAATATCTCTTCTGGACCGGATGCGCAGGTTCCTTCGACGATCGAAACCGGCGGGTCGCCGTTGCGATGAGCGGCATCATGAGCCGCGCCGGGGTGGATTTCGCCATTCTCGGCCCGGAGGAGAATTGCTGCGGGGAATCCGCCCGCAGACTGGGGAACGAATACCTTTTCCAATCGTTGGCCCGGGAGAACATCGATACGTTATACGGATATGGGATCAAGAAGGTGATCACCCATTGCCCCCACTGTTTCCATGCGTTGAAGAACGAATACCCTCAACTCGGCGGTCGCTTCGAGGTGATCCATCACACGGAATGGCTCGCCCGATGCATCGAGACCGGGCGGATCGAGGTGAAGAAGGAGGCGAGAGGACCTGTCACATACCAGGATCCCTGTTACCTTGGACGGTATAACGACGGTTATCGGGCGCCAAGGGAGATTCTGAAGGCGCTTGGATTCCGGTTGACCGAAATGCCCGCATCCTCAAGGGAGAGTTTTTGCTGCGGGGCGGGGGGAGGCCGGATGTGGCTGGAAGAACGAATCGGGGAGAGGATCAATGTCAGGAGATCCGGGGATGCGCTGGGTACCGCCGCGGAATCGATTGCAACCGCCTGCCCCTTCTGTCTCACCATGATGGAGGACGGCGTCAAGCTTAAGGACCCAAGTGAGCGGATAAGGACCGTCGACGTAGCGGAACTGGTGGTCGAAGCGGTTCGATGACACGCCCATCCATTTGATCCCGTTACATGTTTTGGTGAAGTCTTCTCCATAAGGTGGTTCGGCTGATCCCCAACTTCCTGGCGGTTTCCGCATAGTTGCCGCCGCACTCCGCCAGGACCCTCTCTATGTGCATCGCCTCGTTCGCCTTGCTGATGGTTTTCAACTGCGCCGACTCGCCTCCCTCGAGTTCCGGCGGCTTGCCGATGGAGAATATTTCCGGAATAATGCTCTGCAAATGGGGGATGTCGACCGTGTCCGGAAGCCCACGGTCGACGTGATAGTGAGCCAGGCGTTCTATCACATTTTCAAGTTCCCGGATGTTCCCCGGCCAGGAATAATTCCGGAAATAAGGCAATAAAAACTCCAGCAATTTTTCTTCCACGAGGTTCGACCCGAGGCGGCGGAAGGAATTGTTCAACAAGTGGGCGGCGATCGGCGGCAAATCCTGAATCCTTTCCCTCAGTGGAGGCAGATTGATGCAGAGGATATTCAGCCGATAAAAAAGATCCTCCCTGAAATTCCCGTCGGAGACCCTTTGCTTCAGGTTACGGTTGGTTGCCGCGATCACCCTGATGTCCACCTGCATCGGTTCGTTGCTGCCCACGCGGAGGATCTCCTTCTCCTGGAGGACGCGCAGCAGGCGTGTTTGAAGGGGGAAGGGCATGTCTCCGATCTCATCGAGAAAAATGGTCCCGGTGTGGGCCGCCTCGAAAAGGCCGGCTTTTCCTCCCCTCTTCGAGCCGCTGAACGCTCCTTCCTCATGTCCGAAAAGCTCGCTCTCCAGAAGCGTTTCCGGAAACGCCGCGCAGTTTATCGCCACGAACGGATTGTTTTTCCGCGGGCTCGCGTTATGGATCCCCTGCGCAAAAAGTTCTTTTCCGGTACCGGTTTCTCCTGTGATAAGAATCGTGGATTTGGTTTTCGCATATTGATTCGCCAGCACTTTTGCTCGCTGGATCGGGGCAGACGTTCCCAGGATCTGGGTCAGTTCATATTTTGCCGTGGTATTTCGCATCTTGCTTTGAGAGCGTATGCTGCGATCCGCCTGTTGAATGATCGTCGCATCCTGGCAAGTCAGCACAGCGCCGGTCTGGACGCCCAATTCGAAGATCGGGATACGACTTGCCACGATGGTTCTATATCCGACTTTCTGTATTTGATTCAATTTGCCCATTCCCGTGCGAAGGGTCTCCTGGAGGCCCAGGTCTACAATGCTGCTCAGGGACGTTCCGTTGGCGGACTTATGGGGGATATCCAATAATTTTTCCATCGCCGGATTGATGGATTGGACCTTTTCCTCCATGTCCACCGCGACAACACCTTCATTGAGATTTCGAAGAATCGTGTTCAGCCGTTCCCTTCGGTTTTCTTCTATTTTCGTTATCCGTGCGATCTCGATCGCATCTTCAAGCGCCCGGCAGATCGAATTCTCGGAATACAGCAGGATTCCGGTCAAACCATGCTGTTCCGCAAGCTCCGTGATGATGCTTGACCCGACGATGACTTTATATCCATCCGCGACGAGATCGCGGAAGCAATCCTTCGCGTCTTCGATCGTAGTATAAGAACGTTGCTCCAAGGAAATGTTCAGCGCCTGCTTGACGATTTCAAGTTCCGGATTCGTTACCTTATAGGTGACGATCGCGACGCGATCGGATACTTTTCTCGCTTTGACGAGCGCTTTCAGAATGTCGAACCCGGTGACTTTAATCAAAACCACGGGAACGGAAACGTTGTTCCGCAGGTACTCTCCGTTCGAGCCGCCGCTTAAGAAAACATCCACTTCTCCCGCTTTTTCCAGGTCGCGCGCGGCCTTCAGAGCGCCATCGAACGTCTGGTTGATGATCCGGATGTCCGCAAGGTTCGTGTAATTCGGGAGATAGGCGCTGATGATCCGGCTTGCTCGGACATGGCTGATCGCGCATATACGGGGTTTGGCGGAGGACATCGGGTTCATGGGCGATATGCTCCTTTTTCTTCGATATTTCGACATGGATGGGGGGAGAGCCGCTGTATTTCAATCAGGAATGAATAGAAATTGCAGTACAATAGGCACACGTCGCGGCGGAATAGACTAAACATCGTTTGCAAAACTTAACACGAGCGTTTCATGCATGCAACGGACAAATTGCACAAGTGAACACCATAATCATTCAATTCTGTCCAAGGGACCCGGTAAGGGCTCCATACGGGAGAAAATTCCTTTGCAATTGGATAGTTGAAAGATCGGTGGCAGGATGAGAGAACGCCAGGCGGCCATGCGCCGATGGCCCGCATATTGCTGCTATACCCGGTCCGGGTTGATAGAGCCCGCCAGGAAGCTTGCGAACGGAAACAAACATCGGTCCTTTGGCCGTAAAAATTCTCCCCCCGAAAGGAAAGCAAACTCATGAAAACAAAGCCGGCGATGGATTCAGGGTCCGGTCCGGGGAAAACATTCGGTAATCTCCTGTCGCCCATAAAAATCGGACCCGTGGAACTGAAGAACCGGATCGCCGTGGCGCCCATGCAGACGTACATGAGCGGCCCGAACGGCGAAATAACGGAGCAGTGCCTCGCCTATATCGGAGCCCGCGCCAAAGGGGGGCCCGGCCTTGTAATCAGCGGCGTTTTCCTCGGGACCAAATTGGCTTCGCAGTTTCCGGTGGGCCGCACCATGTCCCTGTTCCATCCAGGCCATCAACTCGGCCCTACTCTCTATGCGGAACGAGTCCACTATTTCGGCGCTGCGGCGTGCGCCCAGATGAGCCCCGGTTCCGGGCGGCAATCGACGCCCTACGAGCGCGATGCGGAAGTGCCGGCGCCGACGGCCGGTTTACCTTACGAAATGACGAAGGAAAAAATGTTCGATGCCATGGCGGGCGCCTTGTCGGTGGACATGCGGGGACGGGAGTTCCTCGTCGGCCCCATGACGCGGGAGATGAGCATATCCGAAATACGCAGCGAACAGAGGGAATTCGCCAACAGCTGCCAACTGGCCGTTTTATGCGGTTTCGACATGATCGAGATCCATGCGGGGCACGGGTTCCTCTGCCATGAATTTCTTTCGCCGTTCAGCAACAAGAGAACCGATCTGTACGGCGGCGAGTGGCGCAACAGGAAGCGTTTCCTCAACGAACTGGTCGAGATAGTGCGCTATGCGATCCAGGGCGTACCGTTGGTTGTCCGTATCAGCGCCGAGGAGCACATGGAAGGGGGGTTGAGCCGCGACGAAATGATCGACGTGGCCAGGGACCTCGAAGCGAGGGGAGTGGATTGCATCCATTTGTCCGATGGAGGCGGGCTCGAAGAGTGCGGTCATCAGATCCCGGACGCCGACCGTGCCGCGCATATTCCGGAGCACGGGAGGGATTTCAAGAAGGCGCTGAAGGTACCGATCATCGTGGCGTCGCAGCATGACCCCGTGAAAGCCGACAAGGACATCGGGGAAGGCGCTTTCGATATTTCCGCGCTTGGACGGCAGATGTTGTGCGACCCGGAGTATCCCAACAAGCTCGCGGCCGGAAAGCCCGAGGAAATCGTCCGTTGCGCAAGGTGCAATATCTGCATATTGCGCGGGCTGGCCGGGATGTATCTCGCCTGTCCGTTGAACCCGAACCTGGGGAGGGAGTACCTCATCGAGGAATACAAAATGGGGCCGTGGAAAACCGGGGAGCGGCTGATCCCGAAGGTCCTGGAGCACGCCAGGATGCCTTCGCTGTACAACACGCAATGGTGGCGCAGCGAGATCGAATTCGTGGAGAAATGCTGGAGGCCGTTCCGGGGGCCGGGGCCCCGATAGAGCCGCCGGGCGATCGTTAACTATGCGGGGCGCTTCGAAGCATTCCGGAGCTGCAACGACACGTGGCAAGCCCAAGCACCCCCCCGCTCCCCCATCCCGTACTTAATCCGCATTGTGTTCCACCGATGAAACGTCATTTTTTCATTCGTGGAATAGCGGCTCATCTCTCATCGGCCAAGTCACTTGATACCGCACCCGCTCAAGGCAATATACCCATATAATCCGAATAGTTAAATCCAAACCCAAATTGCGGATCAATGATATGGGCGCTTTGGCCCATATATTGCTCATTTGTTGCACTGCGATCTGGAAATATACAACTCGAGAGAGGGATAAATGAAACCTTTGGAAAAATTATTAATTTTGGACTTGACGCACATGTTGTCCGGACCTTATGCGACGATGCTGCTTGCCGACATGGGTGCCCGAACCATAAAAATCGAGCCCCCGGGCAAGGGTGAAATCACACGGACGGCTTTAAGTGAAAATTCAGACTACTCAAGGTGCGGACTCGGGCCTTACTTCCTTACGCTGAACCGTAACAAGCGCAGCATCGCCATCGATTTGAAGTCTCAGGACGGCCTGGATATTTTTTACGGGCTTGTAAAAGGCGCCGACATCGTTTTCGACAATTTCAGCGCGGGTGTTACCAGGCGGTTGAAAATCGATCACGATACCCTTGCTTCGATCAATCCGAAAATCATCACATGCACGGTTACCGGTTTCGGAGAAACCGGCCCCGAAATCGACCGTCCCGCCTTCGACCAGGTCGTCCAGGGCATGGGAGGAGGGATGTCCATTACGGGCCCGCCGGGAGGACCGCCGCTTCGCGCCGGCATTCCCATCGGCGATCTGGCGGGAGGAATGTTCGGAGCGCTGGGTGTCCTTGCCGCCGTTTGCGCAAGGAGCGAAACAGGGCGTGGGCAACATGTAGATGTTTCCATGCTGGATTGCCAGATTTCATTGCTGAATTACATGGCGACAATGTACCTGCTTTCCGGAAAGGATCCCGAGCCGCTCGGAAACGGCCATTTCGTACACATTCCCTACAATACGTTCCGAACGAAAACAGATTGGATAATCATTGCGGTGATAGGGGACGCCTTCTGGAAAAACCTGCTGGAGGTCATAAAATCCCCGGTTCTTCGTAACGAGAAATATCTGACCCAGCCGGGCCGTTTCGAAGATCGGGAGATCATCAACGCGGTCGTAGAGGAAACCTTGATGACGAACGATGCTGAATATTGGCTTGAGAAACTCAGGGAGAAGAGAATACCGTGCGCGCCGGTCAATAAATTCTCCCAGGCATTGAGCGATCCGCAGATCCTGGCGAGAAACATGGTGATAACGGTGAAGGATTCCGACGGGATCGAGGCGAAGATGCCCGGGAATCCGATAAAGTTGTCGGAAAATCATTCGGAGGAGTTCACCTTTCCCCCCCAACTAGGTCAGCATACCGACGAGATATTGATGGAAATGCTTGGCTGGTCCAGGGACCGGCTGTCGGAATTGCGCAACAGGAAGGTGATCGGTTAGTTATTCCGAAGCGAGGAGATTCCACATTGGACTACGTAACGATAAACGAGGTGGGGTTGCGGGACGGATTGCAGAATCAGCCGGTGATCGTGACGACCGAAGGAAAAATCGCACTGGTCCGGGCGCTGATCGCAGCAGGCGTTAAACACATCGAGGCGACCAGCTTCGTCTCCCCGAAGGCTGTCCCCCAGATGGCGGATGCCGCCGATCTTTATAAGAAGCTGCCGGAGAACGACGGTATCGCATATTCAGCCCTCGTTCCTAACCTGAAAGGGTATGAGCGCGCCGTTGAAGCCGGGGTCAAATCGGTCGCATTCGTTATCGCTGCGTCCGATACAATGAACAAAAAAAACATCAATATGTCCCTCGAACAGACGAAGTCGGCATGTCGCGACGTGATCCGGCACGCGAAGAAAGACGGTGTCATCAGCCGCACGTATATATCCGGCATGTTCATATGCCCGTTCGAAGGTCCGATTCCGGATGAACATATCGTCGATCTGGCTGAAGAATTGCTGCGCGAAGGAACGGACGAAGTCATCATCGCGGATCCGCTCGGGCTGGCAAACCCTACCCGGGTCTACCATCTCTTTTGCGCGTTTTTCCGGAAGATCGACCTCGGAAGGATCTCCGCCCATTTTCATGACACCCGGGCGATGGCGTTGGCGAACGTGTGGGCGGCCCTTCAGGTCGGGGTCCGAAAGTTCGATAGCAGTATCGGCGGGTTGGGCGGATGTCCGTTCGCTCCGGGTGCTTCGGGAAACCTGGCCACCGAGGATCTGGTCCTGATGTTGTCCCAGTGCGGCTACGATACCGGGATCGACGTGGAAAAATTGCGCGCTTCCATTAAGGTTGCCGAAGACCTCCTGGGGCGTTCCCTGGGTGGGCGAACGATGGCATGGTTCGATTCGCGCAGCAGTTTGTTACCAATATCCTATTGAAAATCATAGAGACAATATTTGCGCGACGCGGAAAGATTGCTCATTAGTCAAGGAGGAATAATAATGGTAACGAATAAGGAATGGGTGCGGAGCACGGTTGAGAAGAGGATCGATCAGATCTACGGTATGCGGAATCCGTCTCCACAGGACGTCGACGACATGGTGGAGAAGGCCTTCAGCACGAGTCCGGTGGTGAATCTGCTGGGGCACAAGGAACTCGATTCCCTCTTCGGGTGCTTTCAGGGGAAGGAGCAACTTAAAGCCCATTACAGGAGCTTCTACTCCAGGATCGAGGTGGTGGCCCTCAACAGGCAGTTCATCGTCGTCGACGGCTTCGGCGCCAGCGCGCACTTCCTGGCGGAATTCCGGTTCCGGGAGTCCGGCTCCGTATACGATTTCGAGATCATCGCCCTTACCGAGCTCGACGGAGAAGGACGAGTGCGAGACATCAAGCTGCATTACGATACGTCGACCTTCCTGAAGGCGGTCCGCACTCCGAACTCGAGATTCAGGGACGTCAGGGGGATCATGCCCCACCCGTCATTCGACCCGACCGTCGATCTGAAGGCGAGCGACGTCGCGGCGAATCTTTACAATACGTTCCTCGGGATATACCGCGGGGAGGCCGGGTGGGACAAACTGTGGGCGCTGTTCGACGAAGACGTTGAAGTCGTCTTCAAATCCAACGTCGATGTCATTCCGTATGCCGGCCAGTATTCCGGAATGCCGGGTCTTAAGAAATGGTTCGACAATCTTCTTTCGATCTGGTCCCTTGCCACCTTCAATTTCACGAAAACCTATTCCGAAGGGAACCGGGCGGATTTCGCGATGGACGAGCAGCACTACTACACCAACCCGGATGGATCGAGAAGATATCTCAGCGTTTACCTCGTCCAAAGCTGGGGGATCTCCCCCAACGGTAAGATCCACCTTTTCCAGAGCCATCACGATTCCGGGTGGATGGACAACACGTTCCACGCGAGCCAGGTCTACAAGGATTATTACGGATATCCGCCTGACTATCCGCCGAAGAAGAAGGGCTGAAGGGGCCGGGAGGAGCGTGGCGGTGAGCATTTTCTCCGGCAAGACGGCCATCGTGACGGGCGGCGCATCCGGAATCGGCCGCGAGCTATGTCTCGAGCTGGCGAAATCGGGCGCGAAGGTTTACGTGGCCGATATCAACGAGAAGGGCTCGGTGGAAACCGTTTCATCGATCGCACGCGCCGGAGGAAAGGCGGCCTCGATCGTAACGGACATGAGGGATCCGGACGCAGTCGCCCGGCTCGTTTCGAAGGTCACAGCGGAGGGAGTCCTCGATTACATGTTCAACAACGCCGGTGTGATCATGTTCGGCGAGTTCCGGGACATGAGTTTCGAGGATTGGCGCCATTTCATCGACAGCGACATCATGGGGGTCGTTTACGGAACCGCCGTCGCCTACAAGGCGATGAGGGAGCAAGGTCACGGCCACATCGTGAACGTCTCCTCGGTGTTCGGGCTGTTCCCATTCGCTCTGGCCACCGGGTATGCCGCGATGAAACAGGCTGTTGTCGGGTTGTCCCTGTCGCTCAGGCCGGAAGCCGCCGGGTTCGGAGTGAACGTAAGCGTGGCCTGTCCGGGATCGGTGAAGACGGAGGTAAGAAAAAGCTACAGGATCTTCAACGGAGATCGGGAGGCATTCAACGCTCTTATATGGAAAGAGATGAGCCCTAACCAGGCTGCTTTGAAAATTCTCGTTGGAGTGAGGAAGAACAAGGGGCTCATCGCGTTTCCGTTCTACGACTTGTTCCCTTGGTGGCTCTACAGGATTCATCCGTCGTTGAATTACCGGTGGCAGGGGAAATTGGTGAATCTCTTCAGAAGCAAGGTCAGATGCAACCCGTAAGTTCATCTGCCGGTGGGCCCCTCCGCTGGCGATGGCGCCGCTGCCCTGGTGCCTCGGGAGGGAGGACGTATCCCATTTCGTCCTCCCTCGTCGAAAACGATGGTGGCGGCGACCGATGGTTTTCCCCCGGGACACGGAATAACTACCGGAAAATGGCATTGGAGGTCGGGAAGCCGCTGTGACACGGCACGGCATGGCGATAGATTTGAGGATTTGCATCTCGTGCAACTCATGCACGCTGGCCTGCAAGGCGGAACACGGCACCCAGCCGGGGGTATTCTGGTGCAAGGTGCTGGAGCATGAATCCGGAGATTATCCGGAAGTAACCCGCCTGTTCGTCCCCGTCCTGTGCAACCACTGCGCGGATGCCCATTGCGTGAAAGTTTGCCCCAGCGGGGCGAGCGCCGCACGGGACGACGGGATCGTCCTTGTCGATTATGCGAAGTGCATCGGCTGCAAGGCCTGCATCGCCGCGTGTCCGTACGATGCCAGAACCTTCGTCGAAGAGCGAAAGTTTTATTTCCCCGACACACCGATCCCCCACGGGGTTGAAGAACTGAAGGAAGCGTCGGGGGTCGTCCAGAAGTGCAACCTTTGCGTTCAGAGGATCGACAAGGGGGAGCCGCCTGCCTGCGTAGAGGTCTGCCCCACGAGCTGCCGCGTTTTCGGGAACCTCGACAACGAGGGGGACGAACTCGTCCAGTTGATGAAAAAAGAGGGGTGCGTTCCCCTTCTGGAGAGCAAGGGAACGCGGCCGTCCGTGTACTACATCTTGTTGAAAAAGCAGGAAGTGGGATGCGGCCCTGGCTGAGTACGGAATGTCGGATCGAGGTGGAGCATGATTGACATGATGGAATGGAAAGACCGCTTCAAGACGCCGGTGCGGCTGAAATTACATATCATGCACACGGGCGAGGTGCATGCGAAAGGCAATATCCATTTCAATCCCAAAAGCCCGAAATTCAAGAGCCTGCCGAAGGAACACCGCTTCAACCCGGTGTTCTCCTTCCTGGTGGTGCATCCTTCCCATGGTCCTCTACTGTTGGACACCGGGCTGCATCATTCCTTCAACGAAAGCCGGTTCGGCAATTTCGGGCCGCTTCTCGGGACGATGGTGCGCGCCAGGACGAAACCGGGAAAGGACGTACGAAGCCAACTGGACGCCATGGGGATTCGCAGTCGCGATATACGCTATGTGCTGCTCTCCCATCTTCATCTCGACCATCCGGGCGGTTTGTCTTATTTCGCCGGATCTCCGAACGCGGAAGTGTTTGTGGACAAGGAAGAGTTGAAAGCCGCCAGGGCCCCTTTCAGCACGCTGAAGGGATATGTAAAAAGCCACCTGGCGGGAATCGATTTTCTGCCGATTCCATACGACGGAAGCGCACCGCCGTTCGAAGGGGCATGCGACTTCTTCGGGGACGGCTCCGTGCTGGTCGTTCGGACTTCCGGGCATACGAAGGGCCATTCCTCGGTCATCCTGAACGCGATGGACGGACCGATAATTCTTACCTTCGACGCCGTCCACCGGCGGGCGAACCTCGATGAGGGAGTGCCTCCCGTCGGCGAATACCTCAAAGCCCTTTCGACGATGAGGAATATCGAATCGTTCCTGAAGGAATTTCCGCATGCCAGGGTGGTGTTCGGACACGATCCGGACCAGCTGATGGAACTGAAGCTGGTCCCTGAATATTACACGTAACCCGACGGAGAAGAGCATTGGTGGAGAGAATCGATGAACTGCTGGTCGGCGTCAAGCCGCAAAGGGAGTGGGGTCTCCTCGTGGTCATCTATCTTTTCCTGGGGGGAGCCGGCGCCGGATTGTATGCCGTGTCCCTGTTCATGGGAAAGCCGCTGGAGGCGGCCCTGGGACTCGTTGTCGTGGCTGTCGGGACCGCATTTCTCCTCCTTGACCTGGGACGGCCGGAACGTTTCTGGCGGGCGTTCATGAGACCCGGCACCTCGTGGATCAGCCGCGGGACTTTCTTTATCGCACTTCTGATGATCGCAGGCACGCTGCAAGTCGCGCCTTCGATACCGGGGCTTGGTTTCCTTCCCTGGAAGGAAGGGACGACGATCGGATGGCTGTTGAAGGCGGCGTCCGCCCTGCTTGCGGTGCTGGTGATGACTTACACGGGATTCGTGCTGTCTCCTTCCCCGGCGGTCCCTTTCTGGTATTCCCCCCTGGTGCCTGCGGTTTTTCTCGGCTATTCCCTGCTGGCAGGGGTGGATCTTTTCCTGCTGATCGAGCGGATCATCGGCCATGTTGGCGGAAACCTGATGTTCCTCGAATGGTTTCAAGGACATCTGACGATCGCGTGCCTTGCCCTGGTCGTCCTGCACATCGCGGTGATGTCCTCAAGGTCGGTCGCGGCTCGTGAAGCCGTTCGAATGCTGACGCGGAGCCGGCACGCCGTTCTCTTCGCCGGTGGTGTCATATTCGTGGGGTTGGTCGCCCCATTGATTCTGACCGGGAGCCTTCTCCTGAACAGGAATGCGGAAGTGGCTGTCCCCAGCCTGGCACTGGCCGGGGCCATGAGATTGTCGGGGGATTACCTGTTCCGGTACCTGATGGTGAAAACCGGTTGTTACGATTCCATCCTGTGAATTTCTGACGAGGGTTCGACGCATGGGCGACGAATGGGTTCCGACTTCCTGCACCGGCTGCTTCAACGCCTGCGCCATTCTCGCGCGGCGCAAGGACGGAAAAATAGTTGACATCAAGGGTGACCGCCGGGCTCCCAGTTCAAAGGGAAAGGTATGCGGCAAATCCAAGGCCCGGATCGCGGACATGTACAACCCGATGAGATTGAAAAAACCGCTGAAGAGGACAAACCCGGAAAAGGGGCTGGGCGTCGATCCGAAGTGGGCTGAAATCGGTTGGGAGGAAGCCGTCGAGACCGTCACGAAAGCTTTGGCTCAGGTTCGGAAAGAAGACCCGAGGAAGCTGGTCATCGCATCCTTCGACATCCACAATTACGCCGTGCCTCAAAGTTTAGGAGTGGCTTTCGGAACGCCGAATTTCGAGTTTTACCCGGTGTCTTGCGGAAACGGATTGCATACGGCGTTCTTTCTGACGCTGGGGACGCTGAACGCGGAGATCGACCTGGACCACTGCAATTACATCCTTCTTCCGGGCTCGCAGTACGGCCACGGGGTGAACAACAACACCCTGGAGGCGATCCAGGGCATGGCGGACGCCCGCAGACGCGGGGCGAAATTGGTCGTTATCGATCCGATATGCTCCTATGCGGCCGCCAAGGCGGACGAGTGGATACCGATCCGGCCGGGGACAGACGGCGCTCTCGCGCTGGGGATGGTGAACGTACTCATCAATGGTCTGGACTTGTACGACAAGGAGTACCTGAAGGGCAAAACCAATGCGCCTTATCTCATCGACGGCTCGGGGAAATACGCGCGCCATCCCGATTCCGGCAAGCCGCTGATCTGGGACTTGAAAGAGAACCGGGCGGTCGAATTCGACGCGGAGAATACCGAGCCGGCGATCGAAGGAAGCTTCAAGACGGCCGGAGTCGCCTGCCGGCCCGCTTTCCATTTGTTGAAAGAGCATATACGGCGAAATTACCCGTTGGAGAAAGTGGAAACGATCACAACCGTTCCACGGGCGACGATCGCAAGGATCGCAAAGGAACTGGCGGAAGCGGCGCGCATCGGGAGCACGATCGAAATGGAGGGGAAGAAGTTACCGTTAAGGCCCGCGGCGGTCGAATTCAAGCGGGGGATCTCGCATCACAAGAACGGGTTCTTCAACTGCTTCTCCCTCATGCTGTTGAACGTCATGCTCGGCAACCTCAACGTTCCAGGAGGGATCCTCGGCACGAATCCCCACGGGCCTTTCGGCATCTGGAAGACCCATGCCGACAAGGACGGCATGATTACGACGAACCTGTTCCAGGCGACCTCGGGAGGACGGAATTCGATGGTGGCATTCATGTCTCCTTATCCTCCCAACCCGGTGTCGGAACCGAAGACCTTGAATCTGAGGGATCTTTTCCCTGTGTCGGGGTTCCTTCCCGGCATCGCCGCCTTTCCCATCCACGATCCGGAAAAGTTCCGCATCCCGTATCGGCCCGAAGCGATGGTCCTCTGCCGCACGAACATGGTGCTGACCAGCAACAACCCGCGGTTCCAGGCGGAAATGCTCGGCAAGCTGAAATTCATCGTGGCGTTCGCCCTGAAGCTCGACGAGACCGTCGAATTCGCCGACATCGTGATCCCGGACGCGCACGATTTCGAAAAGCACTGGGCGTTCCCCGTGAACCTTCCCGCCGGTTTCCAGAAGCCGGGACCGGGGGATTGGTATTTCCAGACGGTTCAGCCGGTGGTGGAACCGCCGCCGGGGGTCCGGAACTGGATAGAAGTCATGATGGACGTCGCCGAGAAGTTGGGGATCCTGGGAGAGTTCAACGCGGAAATGAACCGGATCACCGGCCTGATGATGATCGACGACCTGGCCCTGAAGCCCGACCGGAAATACACCATGAAGGAAATCCGGGACAGAACGGCCGGGTTGATCGGGGCGATGTGCGGCAAGGAGATCACACCCGATTGGTTCACGGAAGACCGCTCGTTCGTGCCGGGACCGAAAAAGACGATCGAAGAAAGCTATGCGGGACCGTTCCTGAACGCCAGGGCGCCGATCTATCTCGAGCATTTCATCGAGGTCGGAGAAGAGGTGAAAAAGGTGACGCGCCGGCTGGGCATGGACTGGTGGGACACCTCCCACTACAACCCGCTCGCGGAGTGGCGCCCGTGTCCCGTCCACGAGGAGGACGGAAAGGAATACGACCTGTTCGTGGTGAACAGCCGCCTTCCGTTGCACGGGCAATCCTACACGGCCGACAATCCATGGGTGGACGATATCTGCAAGCGCACCCGCATGGACTACAGCGTCATCATGCACAGGGGCACGGCGGCAAGGAAAGGGATAGAGGATGGGGATATAGTGTCGATCGAATCGGAGGCGGGGAAGGTGAAGGGAAAGGTGCGCCTGACCGAGGGGATACACCCGGAGTGCGTCGGGATGTTCGGGGTCCTGGGGCAATGGGGGAAAGGTAAGGTCATCGCCAGGGGAAAGGGGACCCACATCAACTCTCTTCTGAAGCACGATTGGAGCATGGTCGGGACCCTGACCGGTCAGCTCGATTTCTGCGCTCGCGTGAAAATAACGAAGGATGCCGAAAGATAGGGGAGAACCTATCCGGCCGGAAAACGACAAGGGATATTCCGGAAAGGCAGTGAAGCGAAAATGGGAATGACGCTTACCGAAAAAATCCTCGCGAAGCACGCGGGGGAAGACAAAGTCGAGCCGGGGGATCTGGTCCTTGCCAACGTCGATTTTGCGTTCGCGAGCGACCTGTCGAGCCAGATCGGCATTCAGTTGTTCAAGGATCTGAAAATCTCCGAGGTGTTCGACAGGGAAAGGATCGGACTGATTCCGGATCACTTCGCTCCGAACAAGGACATCCAGTCGGCGGAATTCAGCCGGCGGATGCGTATGTTCGCACGCGAGTACGGGATCGTGAATTACTTCGAGGTCGGCCGCATGGGGATCGAGCATGTCCTGCTGCCGGACGAGGGACTCGTCGTTCCGGGGGACCTCGTTGTCGGCGGCGACAGCCACACCTGCACCTACGGAGCCTTGTGCGCCTTTTCTACCGGGGTGGGAAGCACGGACCTGGCTGCGTCGATGATTTCCGGGGAAGTATGGTTGAAGGTGCCGGATACCCTCCGGATCGTTCTCTCGGGGCGGCCGGGGAAGGATGTGGAGGGGAAGGACATCATCCTTAACATCATCGGGCAGATCGGCGTCGATGGAGCGCTCTATCAGGCGATGGAGTATTCGGGCGACGGGCTTGCCTTCCTTCCGATGGCGTGGCGTTTCACGATGTGCAACATGGCGATCGAGGCGGGAGCCAAGAACGGCATCTTCCCGTTCGACGAAACGACGCGCGCTTATGCGGATGCCCGGGCGAAACGGAAGTACGAAGTCGTCGCCGCCGATCCGGATGCGCGGTATGCCTCCGGCGAGCTGCATGTCGACCTCTCGACGCTTGAGCCGCAGGTGGCTTTTCCCCATCTTCCGGAGAACACGAAGCCCCTTTCGCAGGTGGGCGACATCCCCGTGGATCAGGTGGTCGTGGGATCCTGCACCAACGGCCGGATCGAGGACCTGCGCAGCGCTGCCGCGGTGCTCCGTGGAAGGAAGATCCATGACGGGGTGCGGATGCTCGTGTTCCCCGCAACCCAGGAGGTTTTCCTGCAGGCGATGCGGGAAGGTTTGATGGAAGTGTTCGTGACCGCGGGAGCGGCATTTTCCACCCCGACATGCGGGCCCTGTGTCGGCGGGCACATGGGAGTTCTTGCCAAAGGCGAACGGGCGATCACTACGACCAACCGGAACTTCGTGGGGCGGATGGGACACCCGGAAAGCGAAGTATACCTCGCCAACCCCGCGGTTGCCGCGGCGTCCGCCGTGCTGGGCCGGATCGCCGGCCCGGCGGAACTTGGGCTTTGAGGAGCGTTTGACATGGAGCTGAAAGGCAGGACGTGGAAATACGGGGACAACGTGGATACGGACGTCATCACTCCCGGCAGGTACCTGAACATAAAGGATCCCGTCGAGCTGGCGAAGCACTGCATGGAGGACATCGACGGAGAATATGCCGCAAAGGTGCGCCGTGGCGATTTTATCGTGGCCGGAAAGAACTTCGGCTGCGGGTCTTCCCGTGAGACTGCACCGATCGCCATAAAGGCATCGGGAGCCTCCGCGGTGATCGCGCACTCCTTTGCGCGGATCTTTTATCGGAACGCCTTCAATATGGGTCTTCCGATATTCGAGGTCCCGGAGGCGGTCGGTGAAATCGACGGCGGGGACCTGCTGGTCCTCGATCCGAAGAAGGGGACCCTGAGAAACGAGACCAAAAACAGGGAGTACAGGATCAAGCCAACCCCGCCGTTCATGCAGGAACTGGTCGATTCGGGAGGCCTGATCAACTATGTGCTCGCTCGCCGCAGGAAAAAAGCGAAATGATGGGGGAGAAAATGGAATTCAGTCATCTCTTCGAGCCGATTCGCATCGGCAAGGTCGACATCAGGAACCGGATCGCCATGGCTCCCATGGTGACTCAGTACGCGGACCACGGAAACGTCAGCGAACAGCAGCTTGCGTATTACGGCGCAAGGGCTCGCGGCGGCGTCGGCCTGATCGTTGTCGAACATGTGCTGGCCAGCAAATGGGCCGAGGATACCTGTCCTTCCATTAGCCTGCTGCGGCTCTATGAGCCGGGGCACATGGCGGGTTTCGCCGAGCTGGTCGATACCATCCATGCATTCGGCGCCAAGGCCTTCATTCAGTTGAATGCAGGGGTCGGCGTTCAAGGATCGTCTTCAAGGACCGGCGTTCAACCCGTAGGGCCATCGGTAGTGAGCTACCGGACGCCCCCGGAGATGGTCCCGCGGAATTGCAGGCAGGTGCTGGAAGCCTTCCTGGCAGGGGAAGCGCCGCGGGAGATGTCGATCGAGGAGATCGAACGGGAACAGGAGTCCTTCGCAAGGGCGGCGATGATGGCGCGCGCGGTCGGCTTTGACGGTCTTGAAATCCACGCGGCGCATGGATTCCTGCTGCACGAGTTTCTCTCTCCAAGATTCAATCTCCGAACCGACCGGTACGGGGGCACACTCGAGAATCGCATGCGGTTTCTGCTGGAACTCGTTCGCAAGACGAAGGCAGCGGTCGGCGACGGAATGGCGGTGGGAGTGAGGGCGAGCGCCGACGAGCATGTCTCCGGAGGGACCACGTACGAGGACATGAAAGTCGTCGTGAAACGCCTGGAGCAGGAAGGGATCGACTACTTCCATGTCGGAGACGGTTGCTTCGATTCGCTCAAGTACATCATCCCGGACGATGCCGACACGATGCTGGAGGAGGGGGCGGGCTTCAAGAAGCTCTTGAACTTGCCGGTATTGACGCCGACCGTCCACGATCCCCGGCTTGCGGAAAAAGCGGTCCGCGAGGGGATGACGGACATGATCTCCCTCGGAAGACAGCTCATAGCCGATCCCGAATGGACTAACAAGGTGAGGAGCGGAAAGGTATCGGCGATCACGAGATGCAGCCGGTGCAACATCGGGTGCTATGCGCGGATTTTCGGGGGGCTGCGGATCAAATGCGTGCGGAATCCGGAGAGCGGGCTCGAAAGGTATAACCCGGCGTACACGCAGCTTGCGGCCATGAAAGATGCGGTCGCATGCGGGACGGGCAGGTAAAAAAACCACTTTCGTCACCTAAAACCGGATACGCACCCTGTAGCGGACCTTTACCTCTTCGTTCGCTTCCACCTTTACGGGGAAGACGGCGGTGGCGGAGTCTTCCTTCTCGAAGGCGTGGGTCGTCTCCAGGATCTTCCAGTCCCCGGGGATCGGTTCCACGACCCGTACCGTGATCCCGTCCTTCTTGTGGTTCCTAAGCGAGATTTCGTAGGCGGCTTCGTAAGTGTTTCCCGAGATCACGGTCCATGATGTCTGTTTCCGGTCGCCGACCACGTCGAAGGCGTCTCCGAGCATCAAGCGCACTTTTTCATCCCGGGGCGTGTGGTCTATCGAGTTTTCTCCGACGAACTGAAGGGAGTCTTCCCGGTCGCGCTGGTAAACCCGGACGGTCCCTTTGGGAAGCGGCATGCCGAGGTGCGATGTCTTGTCGTTCCGGAAGAGGAGAAATACGGGTACCTTCCGGTTCCTGACGATGTCACCCGTGTGGCGGGATCGATAGTAATAGTCGGCGCCGTAGAAGACGTATTCCTTATTCACGGGCACGTCCGACGCGGCGAGCAGCCCGACTTGTTTCGATTGGTTGTTTTTTACATCGGTCGGACGTTCCAGCGTGTAGAGATGGTACTCGAAAAGCTCCGATTCCTTGAACTGCGGAACCGCCTCGGCCTTCATCGCCATTGCCGCCATGGGGACTCTCCTCGCAGCGAGATCCTCCCGGACGCGATTGACGTCTCCGGCGACGAGTTTCAGGCGGGCGCTGCGAAACGTTGCCCCGCTTCGGTTGTCAAGGGTGACCCATCCCGACAGATCGGCACGGTTCTCCTGCGCTCCCAGCACCAGGACGTAGTCCGCTTTCCAGGTCATCCCGTCGGTCAGGTATAGCGCTTCCAGCTCCCGTTCTCCTGCGGCTTTCGATGAAAGTAGCCAGGAAAGGGTGGGCCTGGCGATCAGGTCCGCCGGAACTTCCGGGAATATGAAGTTGCCCGGGATCCCGAAGGTCACCTCGTTGTCGATCTGAAGCACGGGCTGCCCGTCGTTGTACGCCAGCACCTTCGCTTCGCGTTCGGTCTCGCGATCCGTGTAAGGGCTGCGGTACCGGAGCCTGACGTTTTTCCCGACGTACTTCTCCATCAACTTCGTGGGAGAGAGCAGGTCATACTCGTAGTTCTGCTCGAGTACCGACACGGCGTCGCCTTCCTTCACCGAGCGCACGGACACGCTTGACGGAATCACCCGGGACGCCACGTCCATGAATAGAAGCGTGGTCTCCCCCTGTCCCAGGGAAATCTTCCGCCGTTCCTTCACCAGCCCCAGCCCTACGTTGTACACGGTTATCTCCGAGGAGGTGCGGTCCCCCTCGGTTGAGGTCACTTTCCGCGCCGCATCGAGCGCGGCACTCGCAGCTGTTGCCTCGAGGCCGATCGGAAATACCATTGCCGTTAAGAGCGCCGCAATCAACCACGCCGGCAGAAACCGTTTCATCATTCCCCCTTTCCAATCCACATTGGCTCGCATCTCTTGTCTTTGTAAGCGATGCGGCCTGCTGCCGAATTGGACACGCCGGCCCGCTGGCCGGTTCCCTGTACGGGATTTCGAGAATCACTCCTGATGGATCCTGTATACCGGGAAGGACCAGATACTTCATTTACAATCCGGAATACGAACTTGCGTGTTCGGCACGCTCCCATCGCCTATTTGGTACTGGCAGCCGGAGATTAACCCGCATTTCTCACCACGCTTCTGCTGCGGCGGCGGATACGGGCATGTCTACTGCGTTGCGCTCGGTCGGGCTCCTCGACGTAGTGTTAAACTACGCCTGCGTCGCCCTCGGTCGCGACGCCTTGTATCGCTGCCAGGGATGGCAGCGTGCCGCGGAGGCCATGGACGGCCGGGAGCGGCCCATACCCGTCTCCACCGCCTCGCGACGAACCGTGGTGAGAAATGCGGGTTAACGCAATTCGCGTTCGCCCCGTTCCCTGGGTTCGCGCGGAGGTTTTTCCGAGTCTTCCCTGCCTTCCTTGCCCTTCGGCTTCTTCTTGCCGCCCCGATCTTCATCCCGGTCCGCATCCTTGTTCTTTCCGCGCTGCGGCTGTTCCACGTTATCCGGCGGTTCGCCACGCGGACGCTCGGGCCTGACCTGCTCCTTCTCCGCCGGCGGCCTTCGTTGCGGTTCGGCGGGTCGCACCCTTTCTTTCTCGGGCGGTGGTTCCGGCCGCCTTCTCTGTTCCATCCTTACAGGCGGTTCTCCTTGCGGGCGGCCGGGCCGGACCTGTTCTTTTTCTTCCGGTGGTTCACGCCGCTTTTCCGGTTCCACCCGGACCGGCGGCTTTCGTTGCGGTTCGGCAGGCCGCACCCTTTCCCTTTCGGGCGGCGCTTCCCGTGGTTTCCCCCGTTCGATGTCACGCTCGGCATTCCCGGCAGGCGGCTTCGGGGTCACCCTTTCCGCGGGGGCGCGAGGGGTCACGGGCATTACCTGTTTCCGCTCGTGCACCCTCTCCCTTGCCGGCTTCGGTTTTTCGACCTTTCTGACCTCCAGGTTGCGGGGTTTCGCCTCCGGACGAATGGCGGAACGATCCGCTTCCGTGACAAGCGGCCGTTTATTACGAATCTCCTTCACCTCTATCTTGCGCACCGACGCAGGCGGTTTCTTCGCATCCGGTATCGACCGTGCCACGGGGACGTAGCTCGCCCGCTCCGGCTTGATCGGAGGCCTTCCGATGACGATGTCCCGCTTCTGCACGAAATGGTCACGGACGTTTCCCACGATCTCCTTGCGGACCGTCTCCGGGCGACCCGAGACGAAAGTCTTCTGATGAATGACGGTGACGCTGTTCGTTACGTTCACGTTCCGGTACACGTTGGTGACCTGGATCCGGTTGATGTTCACGTTCGTGACGTTCACGCTGTGCCGGCCGAAATGGCCGTGACCGTAATAGATCTCCCTCGGGGCGAGCGGAACCCATGCCACGTAGTCGCCCGTACGCACCCATCCCACGTATCCCGGCCCCCAGAAAACGTCTCCCCGCGCGGGAGGCACCCAGCACCAGCCGATGCCGCCTGTGAAAACCCAGCGACCGTAATGGTATGGCGCCCATCCCCAAGGCTCATATCCGATCCACACGTAGTCTCCGCCTCTCCACACCCATCTCCCGTGACGGTAGGGGGCCCAGTCGGCGACTACGAGAACCGTCGGAGTCCAGCAATATCCATATCCGGGCACATTCACCCATCGGCCGTTCCGGTCGAAGTCGTTCGAGTAGACCGACAGCTCCGGGGGAAGGTATCGGTAACCTTCCCCCCGTGCGAGGACGATGCGGTCCTGACCTTCGTTCCACCGCTGCCATTCATCCGGGGAAGGCAGCGGAGACAACTCCGCGTAGCCGTCCGACGTGAGCGTCAGCATGTCGCCCGCGCGTACGTTCGTCCGTCCCTCGGCGTTTTCTGCGAGCACGGAACCCCTGAACACGGCGAGATATGTCTCCGTTTCCGGGACGTCGACGCGGAACGTCGATCCGCCGAACGACCGCAGGGATGCGTCCGGAGTGTCGATCTGAAGGACGCTTCGCTTCGAGGCGCGGTTCAGCACGTATACGCCGCCCTGCGGGAGATAGAACTGGAAGGAGTCGCGGTCCATTCGCAAGACCTGTAGGGCGGTGTTCCTGTCGAACCGGATATGAGTTCCGTTGTTCGTCTGGAGCCCGGCCCGGCCGTCTTCAGGCACCCAAAGTTCGTCCCCTTCGAGAAGGGGCATGTTTATCGAAGCGGGCGCCCATTCCCCCGTGTCCGCTATCTTGACTTGAACGTCCCCCTGTATCAGGACGACCCGCATCGCCCCGAGCGATTCAGCGCGTGAATTCGACGCGAACGACAGGAACGCGGCGGCGATCGCCATGCAGGCGATTCCTTTCGCAAATGTTTTCATCCGTCCTCCGCACCTCCGGTAAAATATCTCACAAGTATTGGAACCCGGAAATCCGCGGCGGGTTTCGATGTTCAGCGCCGATCATGACGATCACGGTCCCCTTGCCGATCATGGTTCCAGTCCCTGCGGCCATCGTCGTGATGATGATCCCAGTGGCCGGGGTGAAAGAAGCAGCCGGGCAATACGACAATTCCCCAAATGAGGATAAGTAGCGCCATCAATGTCTGCTTTTTCATCGTATGCCTCCTCATCGGACGTTCTTTGCCGGCGAGCCTTTTTCGGCCGCCATTTTGGATTAAACACAGCACGCAGGTACACGGTTCCCCTGTTCGCGCGAAATTACGGCAGGCAGGGAGAACACCAAGACGGTGCCGGGAATCGTATTTTCGAATTCAGGGGCTCGGAACGCAGATTACGTAATCAGCAAAACTTTGCCCGTCGTCATTCGGCCGGCCAGCCGGCGATGAGCTTCCGCCGCCTGCGACAAGGGGAACTCGGCGCCGATGCGCACCCTGAGTTCTCCCGAAGCCACCCACACGAGGACGTCGGCGGCGCGCGAGAGGAGTTCATCGCGCGTTGCGGTGTAGTGGTGCAGCGAAGGCCGGGTGAGGAACAGCCCGCCTTTCGCGTTCAGGATCTGCGGATCGAACGGGTCGACCGGGCCGCTGGACTGCCCGTAAAGCACCAGGCATCCGCGCGGAGACAGGCAGTTCAGGCTCTTCTCGAAAGTAGCCTTGCCCACCGAATCGTAGACGACCTGTACGCCGCGTCCTCCTGTTATCCGCTTGACCTCGGTTTCGAAATCCTGCCCGGAATACAGGATGATCTCGTCGGCTCCGTGAGCCTTCGCCAACTCCGCCTTCTCACGCGTGGAGACGGTGCCGATCGTCCGCGCCCCTCGCCTCTTCGCCATCTGCAGGAGAAGCAGGCCGACTCCTCCTGCCGCCGCATGCACCAGGCAGCTTTCCCCGCTTTTCAACGGATACGTCGAGTGGGTGAGGTAGTGCGCGGTCATCCCCTGGAGCATCAGGGCCGCGGCGGTTTTCGAATCGATTGTTGCGGGAAGCTTCACAAGCCTCCACGCCGGAACTGCCGCGTATCCTGCGTAGGAACCGATAGCCGACGCATACGCGACACGATCTCCCGGAGACACTTCCGTCACTTCCGGCCCCGTTTTCTCCACGATGCCCGCTCCCTCCTGGCCCGGTGTGAACGGCAGCGGCAGCGGGTATTGCCCCATGCGCTGATAAATGTCGATGAAGTTGACTCCGGCCGCTTCGATTTTTACGAGCGCCTGCCCCGTTCCCGGTGTCGGGACGGGCAATTCTTCAATGGTCATCGCATCGGGACCGCCGTATTGCCGCACGCGGACCGCTTTCATCGTTCCCCCCATGAGCAGGACTCCCGCATTTTCGCCGTCGCCGCAGCATGGTGAGAAATGCGGGTTTGGCGGAGATATTTATCCTTCGATTCCGGGAGGTGCCTGCGGGACGCAAAAAAATAGCATGCGCCTATTGAATAATATTTCCTGATAACAATATTGTCCTTCAAACGCACCTTTGAATCTTCGTTGCGAGTTATGAATCCAACCAGCAAGCCTTACTTATATCGGTAACGTTCTACAAGCCCGCATAAGCGTTTTCATCATGAACAAGGAGGGGGATTATGAAAAAATCTCTCCTGCTTGCCATCGGAATCGCCGGTGCGTTCTTGTGGATGGGAAACGGCGCAGTCGTCCTGGAGCCGATTGCCTGCATAACGGCCGTGAGCGCCGCATTGTCGGGCAAGGAAGTCGTATCAATCGAAAAAAAACCGGCAGGGATGCATCGTGAGGTGACAGCCTACAACGTGGGCGTCAGGGCCCAGACCAGCGACACCCCGTGCATCGGAGCCGGAGGGCACGACCTCTGTGAACTTGTCGAGCGGAACGTGAAGGTATGCGCCGCGAATTTCGTCCCCCTGGGGACTATTCTCGAAATAGAAGGCCACGGCGAATTCGTCGTCCTCGACCGGCTGCACAAGCGGTTCGCCCACCGTGTCGACATAGCCATGAAGGAGGGGGAATTAATGAAGGCGCTGACGTTTGGCCTCCAGAAACGGCTCGTCGCAGTGAAGGATTGAGAACTGCGACCTCACGCCCTCATTTGCCGGAGATATGCACGGAGCTGATTGGACGTCTCTTTCAGGAATCGCCGGTCGCGGCTTGACGCATACAGTGCCGATGCTCCGTTCATCGAGATTACGATGAAGTCGGCCACCTCCTTGTGGTTCACGCCTTTCTTCAGCAAGCCCTTACGTTCCGCCGCTTCCATCCATGCGGCGAGGAGTCCCGCGAACTCCATGAATCCCGATCGGATCCTGCCTGCCATCGTTTCGGACTGCCCGGAGAGTTCAACGAGCATGTTGAAGAAGAAACATCCACCGTCGAACACATCGCCGCCGCAGTAGCCGAACAGGTCGTTCTCGATGACCTTCTCGACTCTTGCAATCGGGTCGGCGATTTTCCTGACTCCCTTGAAAACGACCCCTTTCCATATTTCGACGGCCCGTTCGTAGGCCGCTCCCCAGAGTTCCTCCTTGCCGGAGAAATGCCCGTAGAGCCCTCCCTTCGTCAACCCCGTCGCGGACAGTATGTCGTTTATCGAAGTATTGAAGTACCCCTTCACGGAGAAGATCTGGAGGGCTTCCTCGATGATGTTTTCCCGCGTCTGCCTGCCGTTTTTCCGCATTTCGACCGCCGTATCGGTGGATATGCATAATACTAACAGACCGATCGGTCTGCTGTCCGCATTTATCGCATTGCTTCGATGCCGGCAGATATTATCGCCGTTCGCCGAAGATACGGTACATTCCGCACCGCTTGCGGCACTGCAATTTCGGGGCTGTTTTATATTGGATAAGCGCTTCCATTAAGTTGGGGAAATGCCAGTATCCCTTGCAAAATTAAAGACCATGTAACAATATTGCGATAATAATGTAAGAGTTTTCAGGCGTTGCGACAGGGGTGAGTCGATGCGGGCGCCGTTGAAAAAAGGACATTTGCGGCTAATTTCCGTCATCGATAAGCCTATATTGGCGCTTTTTCCCTTCCTCGTTGCACTCTCTTTTTTCTACTGTCCTCCGTCGCATGCCGCGATAGACAACCTTGTCCGCGAGAATTCGATCGCGGTAAATCTTGCCGCCCCTTCGGCGATCGCCATAGATTCCTCCGGGGGAATCTATGTGTCCGAATCGGGCAAGAACCGGCTGCTGGTTTTTTCCCCTGAGGGCGTTTACCTGAATCAGCTTACGGGACTGGACAAACCGCTCGGAGTGGCCGTCGGCGCCAACGGAAGAATTTACGTCTGCAACTCGGGGCGAAAAAACGTCGAGGTGTACGGTAGCGGGCTGAATTTGCTCTTTCGGCTGGGAGCGGGAAACGGTGAGTTCGATCTGCCCGTCGGTGTCGCCCTGGGAATTACGGGAAACATTTACGTGGCCGACGCAAAGGCGTCCATCGTAAAAGTTTATCTCGCCGACGGCACATACGGCTTTTCCTTCGGCGGCGAAGGGAACGACGACGGAAGATTCAATTACCCGACGTCGATATCGATCGACCGGATTACTGAAGACGTGATCGTCTCCGATCTGCAGGTTACGTTGACGGGAATTAGGGGGGCAAGGATACAGGTTTTCGACAAGAACGGCACGTTCAAGAGGAAATTCGGTTCCTTCGGGCAGGGTGAGGGCCTTCTGACGAAACCTGTGGGGACCGCCGTCGACACGAACGGAAGGATATATGTGTCCGACGCATACCAGCACATCGTCGAAGTGTTCGACAGCGGCGGGGCTTACATAAAGACCGTCTACGACGCGAGTCGTCCGATGAGGACGCCGCTCGGCATCGCGGTCGACGACAGCGCAGGGAAGTTGTACGTCGCCTCCCTGAATTCGTCGACGGTGGAGGTCTACGGGTCGGGGGCCGTAAGCGGCAGCGGCACATTGACGTTCTCCGGTTCCGGGGGGGGCGGCGGATGTTCCGTCGTCGGGGGATCTTGCTCCTCATCTGTTTCCACAGCGGGATACCTGCTCCCTCTCCTCGGCCTGGTTCTGTACCTGAAGGCTCGGAGGAAGCCGGAGAAGACGAATTAAACCGTGAGAGCCTGAGCAACCGATGAAGAAGACAATCCTGTTCATCGCTTGTTCCTGCCTTTTGATCACCTCTTCCTTCGCTCTGAATCCGCAGTTTCGGAAATACCTCGACCTTCGCGGTTTGAGCCCCTCGCGGTTTTCCCCCTATTCGGGGTACATCTACGAATACCCCCATTCTGCGACGTACGACATCGGCTGCGAGTCTTGCCACTACCAGTACAACCCCGGGCTTCCTCCGGACTGGGCGACGTTCAACCCCCAGACGATCGACGACACGTTGTACAACGCGCTTTGCTGGAGCTGCCACGACGACGTGACGGCTCCGTACGTCAAGACCCACTCGAGTATCACGACGGACAACACGTACGGGAGCTGGACGGTCGAGTGCCGTACGTGCCACGAGCCACACCTGCAGGTGGAGAAGCCGGCGTACGGCAGCGACTCGTACGTATACCAGGGGAGCGTGACGTCGGTTTCGGACAACGTTCTGGGGAGCACGGGGGCGGGCTGGACGGACAACCTGTACCAGGGGTACGTGGTGACTCCGAACGTTGCGGACTGGATTTACTACAGCTACAAGGTATCGCGGAACGATTCGGAGAACCTGTACGTTGAAGGGCCGATGGATTTGACGAAGACGGGCGTCGGGAGCGCTTTCGCGGTCACGGACATGAAGCTTGTGCAGGACACGATTTCGACTCCGAACAGCGGGAGCAAGGCGGTGAAGTTCTTCCGCCCGACGGGATCGAATTCGGGGTCGGACGGCGACGGGACCTACGACGGGGTTTGCGAGGTTTGCCACACCCAGACGTCGTATTTCCGTAATTCGTCTTCGGGTTACGCGACGCACCAGCTTGGGCGGCGATGTTCGCAGTGCCACCGTCACGTCGACGGCTTCAAGTTTTCGGGTGGCAAGGCCCACTTCACCCACCAGAACCTTCTGACGTGCACGGACGGGAACCTGGGGTGCCACGGTTCGGCGGAGCCTCCTCTGCTGGGGGACAACCAGGTTTTGGCGAACACGACGAAGTGCAACAACTGCCACAATTCGTCGAACGCGGCGACGGCGAAGAGCTACTGGAACAACGCGGGGACGTCGGGGAGCTGGCCGTCGGTTTCGGGGGAGGTTGGTTACTGCGGGAGTTGCCACAACCCGACGACTCCGGGGAACACGAACATAAACGGCGGTGGGGACGCGGCTCAGGACGTGATCGGGAACGGCTCGACGTACGGGTACTCGGTTACGGGCCACGGCAAGACGAGCGGGACGTATCCGCGGATGAACTGGCAGGCGACGAGCGCTTCGGGCAACCCGGCGGCGAACCAGGTGTGCAGCTCCTGCCACGATTTGACGACTTCGCACTTCAACACATCGGGGAAGCGGCTAAGGAGCGGGTTCGCCAACGACAACACGAACAGCAACTGCCGGCAGTGCCACGATCCCGGGACCGCGGCGGT
>JACRCO010000057.1 GCA_016218975.1 Deltaproteobacteria bacterium | reverse complement strand
CTATATCGTCGATTCCCTGATCGAGACGACCCTGTCGCAGGACATCCTCCTCATGACCCGCGTGGACAAGCCCTCCCTGCTGCGGCAGCTTTTTCACCTGGGATGCGCCTATTCGGGGCAGGTGCTCTCCTACCAGAAGATGGTCGGCCAGTTGCAGGAGGCGGGCAACACGACGACCCTGGCGCACTACCTCGACCTGCTTGCCGGGGCGGGGCTGCTGGCCGGTCTTCCGAAGTATCATGGCGCCCGCCTGAGGCAGCGGGGCTCGAGTCCCAAGCTCCAGGTGCTGAACACGGCCCTGCTTTGCGCACAGTCCCATCTCTCCTTCGAGGGGGCGCGGCAGGATCGGGAATACTGGGGGAGGCTCGTGGAGTCAGCCGTCGGAGCGCACCTGTACAACTCCTCGTTGGGGACGAACACGGAGCTGTATTACTGGCGCCACGCGAACCGCGAGGTGGATTTCGTCCTGCGTGCCGGCGAGGCCGTCGTCGCCATCGAGGTTAAGAGCGGCAGGAGGAGGGCGGCGCTGCCCGGGTTCGATGCCTTCGCCAAGTTGTTTCAGCCGAACCGGGTCCTTCTTGTCGGGGGGCAGGGAATCCCACTGGAGGAGTTCATGGGAACTCCTGCCGGGAAATGGATGGAAGGCGCAATATCCCGCTGAACACCAGAACTGCCTTCCCCGCGATGCGGACCCGGTCCCCGGCAACCTCGCACAGGAGCTCTCCTCCCCGGCGGCTGACCTGGCGGGCGCGAAGGATCGTCTTGCCGAGCCTTGCCGACCAGTAGGGGGCCAGGGAGCACTGGACCGAACCGGTTACCGGATCCTCGTCGACTCCTTGGGCCGGCGCGAAGAACCTCAGTACATAATCGACGTCGGAGTCACGGCCTGATCCGGGTGCCGTGGCGCAGACGGCGAAACCCTCGACGGCTCTGAGCTTCTCCATGTCCGGGGCGAGGCGGCGCACCGTTTCCGGGTCGTCGAAGACGGCTATGATGTCCCGGGTTTTGAGGACCGATGCCGGCGGGGCGCCAAGCGCCCCGGATAGACCGGGCGGCTCCGGGATCGGCGCGGGAGGTCGGCTTGGGAAGTCCAGACAGAATAGGTCTCCATCGCAAGTCACGGGAAGGGGTCCGCTCCGGGACCGGAAGGTGACGGATCGGCGGTCAGGCTCCAGGAGCTCCATCAGGACAAAGGCGGCGGCCAACGTGGCGTGCCCGCAAAGATCCACTTCGACCTCGGGCGTGAACCAGCGCAGCTCGAACTCGTCATCCCTGGATACGAAGAAGGCCGTCTCGGAGAGGTTGTTCTCGGCGGCGATCTTCTGCAGCAGGTCGTCGGAAAGCCAGCCG
Source organism: Deltaproteobacteria bacterium (assembly GCA_016218975.1). Lineage (NCBI taxonomy): Bacteria > Pseudomonadati > Myxococcota > Myxococcia > Deltaproteobacteria bacterium. The sequence continues at coordinate 33,853 of JACRCO010000057.1, read as the reverse complement.
TTGAGCGGGCAGACGGCGGCGGGATTCCCCGCGAAGAGTCTGTCGGTGAAAGCGTCGACCTGGTAAATGGGGATGACGGACGGGCTTCCGCTCGAAGCGGCGGGGAGGTCTTCGAGCCCATGCGCCACCTCAGGGAGATCCCAGCCGACATCGGAGAGGTCCCAGGCCGATCCCTGCCAATTCCGGATGATTCCGTTCTCTTCGCATCGGGGGCAGGCCCAAAGGATCTCAGGCGGGTCCTCCTTCCCGATCCGGACGTGGATCCGCCCGGGACACCGCTGCCGGCCGGGGCGGCGCCGGCACCGCATGATTGTTTCCCCCCACTGTTCCGGCTGGAAAAGGGAGGCTTTCTCGATGATGGATCCCAGGTATTCGGTTAACCGCCTGGCGGGTTCCGGGATCCGGGGATCCGAATCAAGGGGATCGGGGAGATGCGTCATGTCGGTGATGTATGTATAGCCTCTTCTCGGCTTGGAACGGGAATCGGGTTGAGTCAAGTACGCCTCCATCAGGAAGGAATCGTGTCGGAACCGTTTACGGGGGCGGAGCGTCAACTGCGGCAAGAATATCACGAGTCCTGACGAACGAGACTATCGTCCGGAATCGCGGCTATTGGAACTGTACGAAGTGAAGAGCTCCACCTCCGTGAAGGAGCATTACTTCGACGACGTGGGATTAGTGACGCCGAAGGGGAGGAGCCGAAGCGCTTCGAGTACCTGGCGCATCCGGGCACTCGTCGACTCCTTGTGCCGGCGGCAGATCTTGCAGCTACCCGTTCCCTCCGCTTTGTCCGTCCGCCTTCCGGCGCCCGCATGCTTTTGCAGTGATGGTCATCCATCCATAAGACCTGTTCGTTTCCAGGGCGGCGAGGAACATCAAGGTTATCGATCCTCCGTTGCAGGCGGGGCGCCGATGAATGAGCAGGGAGTTGCATCATTCGCTCTCCCAGGGTGTCATTAACAGGATGGATTTGAAATTCAGCATGGTATTCACCTCCTCGCCCGATGTATGCCATCGGATGCTCGCCCTTTAGATGGAGGCGTATTCCTCCGGGTTACGGGATTTCGCAGGACGGATGTTCTTCCCTGGCGTAAAATTCCCGAAAAAGGAGGAGCGCTGTCCAAATATGACGAAAACCCCGCGCAAGGGCCACGGTCGGTCGGCGCTGGTGACAGGCGCATCAAGCGGTATCGGTGCGGCCTATGCGAGGCGTCTCGCCTCCGACGGCTATGATCTGATCCTGGTGGCACGCAGGAAAGACAGGCTCGAGCAACTTGCGGAGGAACTGAAAACAGGCTGCGGAGTGGAGGCGGAAGTCCTGGCGGCGGACTTGGCCGATGACGGCGATCTTCGAAGGGTGGAGGAGAGAATCGCCTGCGCCCGGGAACTGGAGTTCCTCGTGAACAACGCCGGCTTCGGCACGCGGGACCTGTTCTTCGAGACGGACGTTGAAGGACAGGATCGGATGCACCGCCTCCATGTGATCGCCTCCGTACGATTAAGTCACGCGGCGCTTGGCGGAATGGTCGCCCGGGGAAAAGGGTGCCTTGTGAACGTTTCATCGGTGGCGGCCTTCGGGCATAGTCCCGGCAACGCGAGCTACTGCGCAACCAAGGCCTGGATGAACAGCTTCACGGAAGGGCTTTACCTGGATCTTGCAACCGTCGGGTCGCCCGTCAAGGTGCAGGCGCTCTGCCCGGGATACACACTCACGGAATTCCATGACGCATCGGGGATCGGGAGGGATCACGTTCCCCGGAATTGGTGGATGTCCGCGGAGGACGTGGTGGACGCTTCCCTGCGGGGCCTCGCGCGCGGAAAACTGTTCGTCGTCCCCGGCCGGCGTTACAAGTTCTACGTCTTCCTGTTGAAGGTGCTCCCCGAATTCATCATCCGCTCCCTGGCGCTCGGGACCCGGGGCAGGTATCGGCGATAAGCCGGACGGCGCAGGTTCATGTCACGCTCTCGGCGCCATAGCGGGCAAGCAGCCCGGTGCGCACGGTATGGCGATGGATCCGTGACAGACGGGATTGCGTCTCATTCATCGGCGAGTATACTGAAAATCGGCTCACGGGAGGCTTCCCATGCTGGTGGATGGAGAATGAAAAATCATCGGCTTGGCTTCCTTGCCTGCGCGGCGGCTGTTGCGATGGTCGTCGGCTTCACGGGTAATCTGCACGGCAAGGAAAAGCCGTCGTACGGCGAACTGCTGGATAAAGTGAAGAAGCAGGATCGCTCGATCGATTTCACGGAATTCAGGATTGCCTACGCGGCGACGAAGGAATACAACCCCTACTCGGACGATTCCACCGATCGTGAAAAGATGTTCAATGCCCTTCGCGACGCCATGTACGATAAGGCCCTCGATGCGGCGCAAAGGATCCTCGGGAAAAAATATGTGGATATAGACGCCCACACCGTCTGCAGGATCGCATACAAGCAGATGAGGGAGAACGACAAGTCGGCCTATCACGCGTTCGTCGCAGGAGGTCTGATCGATTCGATATTGGATTCGGGTGACGGAACGTCCCCGGAAACGGCATTTGTCGTCATCGATACGGGGGAAGAGTACGTCCTGTTGCGCGTGCTGGGGCTTCGAAGCGTCAAACAGGGTCTGATCGCGTCGAATGGGCACAACTACGACAAACTCGAGGCGATGGAACCGAAAACCGGAAAAACGATGGACGTATATTTCAACATCGATATTCCGTTCGGTTGGCTGAACAGGAAAATCAGGTAGGGAATTACGGGAGGCCCCGCGATGACGGTATTCGCCGGCGGAAAATGGTTTTGCGTGCTGGTTTTGACCGGTGCGTTGGCGAACCAATACATGACGACGGGAGAGCCGACCCCCGTGCTTCCGCCCGTTCCGCCTCCAGCCGGCAGGCCGATAAATTACGAATGCCCCAAGGGGAAATACCTCGACTGCATGCCCCCTCTCCAGGGGGAGAAACGGAACCAGTGCTCGCCGGAGTACCTGGACTGGATCAAGAACCATTGCCCGGACGTCCGGGTGGTCTACTGAAACAGGTCTTTCATCCGGGAAGGGTGGACCAGGACCGTCTCCTCCGCCAGCCATCTCGAACCTTCGATGCGTACCTGCAGGTGGCGATAGCGGAACCGGATCCATGCCGCGGATGCGAGAGAGGCGGCGCAGGCAAGGCCCAGGGACAGGATAAGCAGGGTTTCGCCGATCCCCGTTTTATCGCGTAGAATTTCCGTGATCGCAACGCCCAAAAATATGGCCGCTGCCATCCCCAGCGGGATGCCGATCCGCAGCATGACGAAGATTCCGGGTTTTTCCTCGGTGACTTCTTCGGGGGCGAGGGTCAGGTCGAGGGTGCCTTTGCGGTAAACGGCGATGTGATCCCCTTCCCTCACGAGCACCGTGCGGTTCCTGCGCCTCCACGCTTCGTACCCGGTCAATGCCAGGCCGAGCGCTGCGGCGCAACCGGCGATCATCCACAGGACGTCGTCCGTGGGCCCTTTGCCGGTGAATAAGAAAAAACAGGCGGCAATGAGGAAAAAGGCGCCCCAGATCCCCGGTTGAAACCCCAGGGTCTCCGCGACCCTTCGCCGCTCCGGGACATATGCCAGCTCCTTTTCCATTCAGCCGAACAGGGCTCCGGAGAGGAGCACAAGGTCCACGACGATCATGCCGACGACGGCAAGCGCCGCGATGCCGTTCACAAGCACCGCAATCCACCCGAGATACTGGAACCAGAGTCCCGCCAGGATGCCGAGCAGATAGCCCGCCGCCAATCCCGCCGGGGCGGCCGTCAGGACGAGCGGGAGCGAGTGTTCGAGTGTCCCGATGAATATCCCCGCGGTCGCCCCGAGTGTGACGAAAAAGCCGAAGACGCCGAAGAGAAACGATTCGTAGCACGGAATATTTTCTCGGGAAACCACGCTCTGGACGAACAGGGCCAGTACTCCCGCAACCCCCGCGCCGCCGGCGATCCACCCGATGACCGACCGGTGGGACACGGCATATGAAATCCCGATAGCCGCGACGGCGATGGCAATGAAAAACACTATGAGGGAATCGAATCCCGAAACGAACCCGGTCGCAGTCCGCTCTTTAGGACGCAAACGGTTGCGGACAAGGTCCGGGAAAAACCGGGTGTGGAATTCCATCGACAGGAATCGCGGCGGTTTTGCGGTTTCCATGCTCACCTCGTTATCCTGCTCCCGCCATGGCTTTCAGGCGCTGAATGCGCAATTCCGTGGGTGGGTGCGTGGAAAGTAGGGCGGAATCGAGCTCCGTGAACTTCCGCAGCGGGTTCACGATGAAAAGGTGCTGGGTCCCCCGGTTCTCCCCCGGCACTCCCGCGCCGCCCATCGATATTTTCTCGAGCGCGGAAGCAAGCCCCAGCGGGTTGCGAGTGAATTCCGCCGCCGCGGCGTCTGCGTGGTACTCCCGCTGCCGTGAGATGCTCATCTGGAGCAGCTTTGCGGCCAGGGGGGCGAGAACGGCGAGAAGTATGCCGATGAGCAGGAATGCGGGGTTCCCGCGGCCGCTGCCTCCCGCCCGCGTCCTTCCTCTTCCCCTGAAAAGGAAAGTGTCCCTCAGGAACATGTCGGAGAGCAGTACGATGGCTCCAACCAGCACGGCCGCGCAGATGTTGTAAAGGGTATCCCGGCTCTTTATGTGGGCCATCTCGTGCGCGACCACTCCCTGGAGTTCATCCCGGCTGAGGCGTTCCAGCATGCCGGTCGTCACCGCGACCAGGGCCTCTCCGGGTTTTTTCCCGGCGGCGAACGCGTTCAACCCCGGGGTCTCCATGACGTAAACCTTCGGCATCGGGATACCGGAAGCGATCTTCATCTCTTCGACGACGTTCAGCAGTTGACGGTGCCTGGCCGGGTCGGCTTCCCGGGCGTCGTGGATCGAGAGGACGATCGAGGAACCGCTGAAATAGGCCGATGAGGACAGTATCGCATAAAGGATCAGGGCAAGCGCAAGGCCGGGTTCCACGCTCCCGTACGCCTGTCCGATGACTCCGCCCAGCCCGAAAAACACGACGAAGAGCGCAAGGAACAGCAGCCGCGACATGCGGACATTGCTCCTTGCCGCCTCGTTGAACGGGAGCATCGGGACGTGTTTCATGAAGGGTGCGGCCCCGGCGGCGGTATCGGAAGCGCCGGCGGGAGACGACAGGTCCCTCGGCTTGAACGGTTCCTGGCAAAGGTTGCAATATGCGGCATCGGCCCGGTTCAGCGTGCCGCACCTGGGGCAGGCGAGTCCCCCCTCCATGGAATTATCTCAGGTCGGCCTTCGGGACGGCCTTGGCCTCCACGCCGGCCTCGAAATATTCGGAAGGCTGAAAGTCGAAAACCGAAGCGATGACGTTCGAGGGAATCGACTGGATCGTATTGTTGTAGGTCATAACGGAGTCGTTGTAATACTGTCGCGCGAAGGAGATCTTGTTCTCGGTTCCGGTCAGTTCTTCCTGGAGAGACGCCACGTTCTGATTGGCCTTTAGATCCGGATAGCTTTCCACGACGGCGAAGAGGCTTTTCAGGGATTCCGTCAGCGCATTTTCCGCCTTGGCCTGGGCGGCGGTTCCCCTGGCGGAAAGCGCCGCGCCGCGCGCTTCGATAACCTTCGCGAGCGTCTCCTGCTCGTAACTCATGTAATCCTTGACGACCTCGACCAGGTTCGGGATGAGATCGTAGCGTCGCTTGAGCTGCACCTCTATCTGGTGCCAGGCGTTCTTGATCTGATTCCGCAGACGGACGAGCCGGTTGTACGTCCCGACGAACCAGGCGACGATGACGACCGCGATAATACCCGGGATCCATTGCATTGCGAATGCCCCCCGTATTCCGGCAACCGGCTCAATCGCCGGGCGCGCGGCTATATGCCGAAAAGTCTATCGGATGCGGGATGATTGTCAACAGAAGCGGGCCGGATTCAAGGGCCGTGCAGGTGTTTGCGGTCGTGCTTGCCGGGCGGATATACTGTGCCGGATGAAATGCCCTTTTTGCAGGATTTCCTCGATGCGAAGGATCGTCTCCGGCGGGAAGGAGATCGACCTGTGCTCGTCCTGCGGAGCGATATGGTTCGACTACGGCGAGATCCGGGAATTGACCGGGGGGAGATTGAACGCGGCCGCGGAAACGCCTGGAAAATCCGGTACGGCGATTTCCCGGATGCGCGCCGCCGCTGCGGTTTCGCGATGCCCCCGCTGCGAAGAGAGCCTGACGGCGGTCGATTTCCAGGCTACGGGGATACCCGTTCTACACTGCGCCGCCTGCGAAGGGATACTCGCCTCCCGCGAGTCGGCATCGGGCATCCGCGCGAAGTTCAGATTCCTCAGGGAGAATGAAGCAAGATATGCGGCCCTCGGCGAGACGCTCGCGGGGGAGTCCCGCCGCATTATGGAAAAAAAATACGGCACGGGCAATGCGGGCAATCCTGTCGGAGCCGGGATCCCGCTTCCCATTGTCGTTCCGCTTGCCACTGATGCCTCCGAACCGGGAGCTTTGCCCCTGGCGAGCTATTCGCTGATCCTTGTGTTTGTTTTTCTTTACGCAATCGGGCAGGTCACGGGTTCGCCCCTCACGCTGCCCGGCGGCCTGCCCGGTTTGCCGTCCGGGACCGGATTCGCGGGCGTTCCGAAGCTTCCCCTTCTTTTCGCCCCCTTCTTCCACGCCGGATTTCTTCCTCTGGCGGCGGGTTCGCTTTTCCTTTTCGTCCTCGGGGAAAACGTAGAGGAGAGGATGGGGAAGATCCCGTTCTTTACGCTCTTCCTTTTCTGCGGCGTCGTAGCCGGAGTCGCCCACGTGCTGTGGGGGAAGGCGGGCGGACCTCCTTCGCAGGGATCGGCGGGGTCGGTCGCCGGAATACTCGGGGCTTATCTCGTGTTTTTTCCCAACGTTTCGATCAGGATGTACGGGATGGGGCGGCTTGCGTGTCTTCCCGCCTACCTTTTCGCCTGCGCGTGGGTAATCGTCGCGTTCTTCCTCGCGATGGATGCGAACCCGGTCATGGAATTCCTCAACCCCGCGGCGCTCTCCCTTGCGGGGAACATGGCGGGATTCGGAACCGGCGTTCTCTGCGCGATCGTCTGGCGGTTCGGGGAAGACGACGCGGCGCGGCCTTTGCGCCGACAAACAGAATAGAGATCACGATGGCGATGGCGATAATGACGAGCGCCGCCGGAAGGACGGCGATAGGTCCTTCACAGCTTGTATTGCCGGACGATTCCCTGTAGATCGACGGCGACCCGGTTCAGATCGTCTCCGGTGCTGGAGATTTGCGAGCTTGCGGATACGAATTCCCTGGAAATATCCGCGGCCCGGGTGATGTTTGCAGCCATCGTTTCCACGGTGGTCGACTGTTCGGCCGATGCGGTCGCCATCTGCCGGATAAGCTCGGCCTGGCGTTCGACCTTTCCCACTATTTCACGGAGCGATGCGCCCGCAAGGTTCGCCCGTTCGACGACCCTGGCCATTTCCTTCCGCCCGTGGTCCGCGACCGCCGCGGATCTCGAGACGCCCTTGTGGATCGACGCGATTACGCCGCCGATCTGTTCCGCCGCGGTAGCCGTCTTGTCGGCCAGTTGCCGGACCGAGTCGGCCACGACCGCGAAGCCGCGGCCCGCATCGCCTGCGCGCGCCGCCTCGATCGCCGCGTTCAGTGAGAGCAGGTTGATCTGCTCGGTGACCTCCTTGATGAACGCCGCGATCTCTCCGATCCGACCGGAATCATTCTTCAGCGAGTCGATCGACGAGGCGATCTCGGCAAGGGACCCTGCCGCCTGTCCGACCCCGTCGACGGCGCCTCGGACGGTTTCGTCCCCCGCGAAGGCGACTTTCCTAGTTTCCTCGGCGAAACGGACGGACGACTCGGCGTTTTTCGTCATGTTCGATGTGACGGCGGAAATCTCCTCGGCGGATGCCGCAAGCGATTTCACCTCGTCGTACTGCGCCTGCGCGCGTTTGGAGAGTTGTTCCGCGGTCGAGGAGAGCTCGTGGGCGGACGAGACGACTACGTCCGACTTCTCCGAGACCTGCGACATTCCCGAATGCAGCTTTTCGACCAGTCCGTTGACGCTTCTCCCGACCATGCCGATTTCGTCCCCGGTCCTGATCTCCGTCTTGCGCGTAAGGTCCCCGTTTCCGAGCGCGCCGATGACTTCGACAGTCTCCCGGATCGGCTTGGAAATGGAAACGACCATCCGGCTTCCGGCCACGACCGATACCGCCACCACGGCGCCGGACAAGGCGAGGATGAGCGCGAGCGAGGTCCGAACCTTGCTGTTTACGCCGGCCACGACTTCCTTCTGCGTTTCGGATGTTGCCCGCACCTGGTCCCCCGCCTTCCGGGACTGCTCGCCGCTGACGGTCATGATGCGCGCCACGGACCCATGGAATGCTTCGTCGCTGGATATCACTTTCCGTTTCGCGGCGACGATCCCGTCCATGAGCCCCTCGACGGTCTTCATCTCACGGCCGATGGAGTCGGCCCCGCCGAGCAGTTGTTCCTGTGAAGAGCCGCGTATGGCCTCCTTCATCCGGGCGACCTGCTTGCCGATCCGGTCCGTGGTCGCCTTTATGTCCCGGGACCGCCTGTCGATCTCCGCCGCAGAGGAGGCGAGCATGACGAGACGGGCGGACGACGCGAGCTCCTTCACGTCTATGCCGATCGCGTTCCCCGAGCTTGCGATGGATGTCGCCCCGTCCAGCAGGCGGCGGGACTGGCTCATCCTCTCCCTTCCTTTGAGAGTGGAGATTTCGAGGGAGTCGGTCGCTTCGGCGATCCGGTTTCCGTGCTCCGCGAACCGGGAGAGGAGATCGCGCTTGGACGAGGCGTACGCGTCCTCATGCGCCCTTCCCGATAAAACATCTTCACGAAGCTTTATAAGCGCCGTCCCTCCGCTCTGCAGTTCGGGAACGGCGGTGCGGATCACCTTTACGGCGGTGTGCGAGCATTGCGCGGCGCAGACCGATTCGATGGAATCTATGACTGACCGTAGTTTCTCGCGCATCGGCCCGAATTTGTACTTGCTTCGGACCGCCTCGAATTCGTTGATGATCGCCGCTGCGTCCTTGAGCTTTGCCTGGAGGGTGAGGAGGGTCTTGATATCGGCGGTGATCTGGTTGTTCCCCGCCTGGGCTTTTTCCATGGTTTCGTCGGCGTGGGCGTTCAGCTTTCGTATCGTTTCCCCGATGCCCGCAAGGTTCGCCTCTATCCGCGCCAGTCCCTCGTTGACCTGTCCGACCCGCTGCCTGTAAATTGCGACGTTCGCGCGCCGCGTCTCGACCGCCGAAAGCACGTCACGGTGAACGTCCCTGAAAAGCCGGGGATCGGCCTGTGCGCCCTCGGTGCTCAACTCGCGGATTTCAGCGTTGACCTTCTCGATGGAGCCGATGTGGGAGTCGATTGAGGAGGAAAGCTCCCGGATCTCGTTCTGCTCGGCGGCCATCCCGAGCCGCAGGAAATCGGCGGAAAGCTTTTCGACCGTCTGCTGTAGCGACACTGTCTTGATCTGTAGCGGGGTGGAGCGATCGGTCAGCAGTCCGACGGCATCTCGTATTTTGAGAATGGCCGACGTGCTCGCCGCCGCTATCACGGCGATGGCGATGGAAGTCGCCGCGACACCCGCAATCAGTTTCCCGCGTATCGTCATTTCACGTTTCCCGAAAGGCCGTTGCGGCCGTCAACGTCCGATAATGGATATGGCTCCGTTCCGGATCTCCGTGAGGAATACGGAGTCGGACGCCTGGTGGTCGCCGGCGTTCATCGAAATGACGATCCCGCCGATATCCACGTTGTTCATTCCTTCGAACGACTTCAGGAGGGCGTCCCTGCCCGGATCCTTGCCCGCTTTTTCCAGTCCGAGCGCCATGAGCTTGGCCGTGACGCATCCCTCGAAATTCACGAATCCCAGCTTCTCTCCGGGGGCGTGCTTTCCGAGGAGGTCGCTGCATTCTTTCGTGATCGGCGTGGACAAATCCTCGGGAAACGGGACGACCTGCGATATGACGACCCCGTCGCCGTCACGTCCGACCGCGGCCACGAGGTTCTCGGTTCCCACGAAGGATACGGTCGCAAGCCGCGCCTTGAGCCCCGCGGCCTTCGCATCCTTTACGAAGGCGGAGAGAGGCGCATAGGGGCCGACCATGATGACCACGTCCGGCTCCGATGCGGCGACCGCCGCGAGGCCCGTCTTGACCGCCGTCGTATTTCTCTGGAACATCCCTTTCGCAGTGACGGATATCTTCCGGCGGGCGAGGGCTTTTTCCGTGCCCGAGAGGACCGCCAGGCCGAACCCGTCGTCCTGGTAGAAGACTGCGAACTTTTTCGCGTCGAACGATTTTACGAAGTGGTCGACGAGCTTCTCGGCTTCGTCGTCATAGCTTGCACGGAAATTGATCACCTCCGGGACGACCGGATTGCGCAGCGACATGGCGCCGGTGAAAAGACCAACAAGGGGGACATGGGTTTCCTTGACGATGGGGACGACTGCGTTGGCGGTGGGGGTTCCCACGTACCCGAAAAGGCAGAAGACCTTGTTCTCTTCGATCAGCTTGAGCGTCGCATCGATCGATTTCTCGGGTTCGTATCCGTCGTCCTGCACGATCAATTTCACGGAGCGGCCGTGGATCCCTCCCTTCGCGTTGATCTCCTTGAAGACCGCTTCGGCGCCCGTGCGCATGCCTTTCCCGAGACCGGAGGCCGGGCCGGACTGGGCATTGGCCATTCCGAGCAATATTTCACCGTCCATGCCTGCGTCGGCCTCGCTTACTCCGGCAAGGATCAACAGGCCTGCAAATGCCAACAACAAGATATTTTTCATAAGAAACCCCCGCGTGGAAATTTTCGGACCCGAGTATATAAACAGATAAGAATATATCGCTTCACCCCCCTTTAATCGGTATGTATGAAAAAATCTTTAATCCACGGGGGGTTCCGGTTCAGGACAGCGAATCCATCGAATAAAACTTCACCGGGAAGCAAAATACTGTTTTGAATGGCCAAATATTGTGAAAAAAAAAGGGGTTACGGCACATAACCGTAACCCCTTCGACGTGCCTGTAATCGCCGCGGCTTAACTGTACGCGGGCATCTCGTCGAACTGGAGGTACTTGTAGATCTTCCCCTGGTTCGGCTCGATCTTCTCGCTGAAAACCTGGAAGTATTCCGCGGGCTGCGGAAGCCGTCCAAGCACGGCGGTAACCGCGCCGAGTTCCGCCGAGCCGAGGTACACCCTCGCCCCGTCGCCCATCCTGTCGTCGAAATTCCGCGTCGAGGTGGAGAACACGTTGGACTTTTCGGGCACCCGCGCCTGGTTTCCCATGCAAAGCGAGCAGCCCGCTATCTCTATCCTGGCGCCGACGGCGCTGTAGACGGAGAAGTACGCCTCGTCCTTCAACTGCGCCTGGTCCATCCTTGTGGGCGGGCAGATCCATGTGCGGACGTTGGGGTTGAACTTGCGGCCTCGCCAGACTTCGCCGGCTGCGCGGAAATGGCCGATGTTGACCATGCATGAACCGATGAAGACGTCCTGGATCGAGTCGCCCGCGACTTCCGACAGCAGCTTAACGTCGTCAGGATCGTTCGGGCAGGCAAGGATCGGCTCGGTGATCTCCGCGAGGTCGATCTCGATCACCGCCGCATATCCGGCGCCCCTGTCGGCCTTGAGGAGGGATGGCTTCTTGAGCCACTTCTCGACGGCCTTGATGCGGTTCGCGAGCGTCTGCGCGTCGGAGTACCCGTCGGCGATCATCTTCTTCATCAGCGCGATGTTCGAGCGAAGGAACGTCGCGACCGATTTCCCGGAGAGCTGGATGCATCCGGCGGCTGCGGAACGCTCGGCGGCTGCGTCGGTCAGCTCGAAAGCCTGCTCCACGGTCAGGTCGGGCAGCCCTTCCATTTCGAGAATGCGGCCGTTGAAGACGTTGACCTTGTTCTTTTTAGGAACCGTGAGAAGCCCCTTCCTGATGGCGTAGAACGGGATCGAATTGACAACATCGCGAAGCGTGATGCCGGGGTTGAGCTTTCCGGAGAAACGCACGAGCACCGATTCCGGCATGTCGAGCGGCATGAATCCGAGCGCGCCGGCGAAGGCGACGAGTCCGGACCCTGCAGGGAACGAAATGCCGATCGGGAACCTGGTGTGGGAATCGCCGCCCGTGCCGACCGTATCGGGCACGAGCAGGCGGTTGAGCCAGGAGTGGATGACGCCGTCGCCGGGGCGAAGCGCCACGCCGCCCCTTGCGGATACGAAGGACGGCAGGTTCTTGTGCATCTTGACGTCGGCCGGCTTCGGATACGCCGCCGTGTGGCAGAACGACTGCATGAACATGGGCGCCTGGAATTTAAGGCACGCAAGCTCCTTCAGTTCGTCGGCGGTCATCGGGCCGGTCGTGTCCTGCGAGCCGACCGTGGTCATCTTCGGCGTGCAGGCGGTCCCCGGAAGTACGCCCGGAAGGCCGCATGCCGCGCCGACGATCTTCTGCGCCAGCGAATACGCCTGCTTCGGTTTCGGCACCGGGTTGTCCGGCTGCGTGAAGATCGTGGAGGGTTTCATCTTGAGGGCCTTGCGGGCCTTCACGGTGAGAGCTTTTCCTATGATGAGCGGAATGCGGCCGCCTGCCCGGAATTCGTCCGCCAGCGTGTTCGGGGACAGCGTGAATTTGGAAAGGACGTTTCCGGAGCTGTCCTTGATGACGCCGTTCTTCGTGTCTATGACGATCGTGTCGCCGGTCTTCATGGCTGTCACGTCGGCCTTTATCGGAAGCGCCCCGGAGTCCTCGGCGGTGTTGAAGAAGATCGGCGCAATGACGCCGCCGATGATTACGCCGCGGGTCTTTTTGTTGGGCACGCAAGGGATTTCCTCGCCGATGTGCCAAAGCACGCTGTTGCATGCGGACTTGCGGGAGGAGCCGGTGCCGACCACGTCGCCTGCGAAGGCGACCCGGGCGCCTTCCTTGCGGAACCCGGCGATCGTGTCCAGCCCGCTCTTGAAGCGGGTCTTTCCCATGGCAAGCGCGTGAAGCGGGATGTCCGGGCGGCTCCAGGCATCGCCGGCAGGGGAGAAGTCGTCCGTGTTGATCTCGCCTTCGACCTTGAAGACCTTGACCTCGATCGTTTCCGGCACGCCCGGGCGTGAGGTGAACCATTCCGCCTCGGCCCATGACTTCATTACCTTGAGAGCTGCCTCGTTCTTCGCTTTGGCAAGCTCTGCGACGTCCTCGAATGCGTCGTACACCAGGGTGATCCCGGACAGCGCCTTTGCCGCATCTCCCGCAAGCTTTTTGTTCTTGAGAGCCGCTACGAGCGGGGCCACGTTATAGCCGCCGAGCATCGTGCCTAAGATCGCAATGGCGTCCTGCGGGCCGACAAGCGGCGATTTGATCTTTCCGGAGACGATTCCCGCAAGGAATTCGGCTTTCACTTTCGCGGCTGGGTCGACGCCCGGTGATACGCGGTTTTTCAGCAGTCCGAGGAGAAACTCCTCCTTCCCCTTCGGCGGTTTCTGGAGCAGTTTGCACAGACCGGCGGTCTGTTCCGGATTGAGCGGCAGGGGGGGAATCCCCAGTCCGGCGCGCTCCTTCTCCTCCTTAAGATACGCTTCGATCATCGCCACCTCCTCAGAGCTGTCAGGTTGATTTGCCTGCTGGGCGCAGGAGATTCCGCGGGTAAACAATTATACTGCTATCATATAATATGTCCGTTGTGGAGGGGAATCGAAGATGACCGATTCTGCCGGAAACAGCTCGACGGTCCAGGTGGATTGCCCGTGCTGCGGGGCGCGCCTGTCGATCGACGCCGCCCGTGGAATTGTCCTGGAAAGCCGCCAGCCCGTCAACCCACGCAAGGAAGCGTCCCTGTCGGACGCCCATCAGGTTCTCCGCGAGGAAACGTCCCGAATCCACGAGAAATACAAGCAGATCGTCGAATCGGATAAGGGGCGAGGCGAAACGATGGAGAAGAAGTTCAAGGAATTCCTCGAAAAGTCCAAGGATGAGCCGGCCCCCAAACCGGTGCGCGACATCGACCTCGATTGAATATCAGCCGTTTTCGCCTTGCATGCAGGCATGCTGAAACTTCCTCGTGAATTTTACGACCGGGACACGGTCGAAGTAGCAAGGGAATTGCTCGGGAAACACCTGGTTCGCTCGACGAACGGAGCTGCGCGCGTCGGCAGGATAGTGGAGGTTGAAGCATATGTGGGACCCCACGATCTTGCGGCGCATTCCTCCCGCGGATTTACCGAGCGGACGAAGGTCATGTTCGGACCTCCGGGCCACGCGTACGTCTACATGGTCTACGGCATGCATTTCTGTATGAACGCCGTGACGGAGCGGGACGGACACGCTTCCGCCGTTCTCCTGCGGGCGATCGAGCCGGTGCGGAACGTCGAGGGGCGAACGCAGGGTCCCGGGCTTTTGTGCAGGGCGATGGGGATCGACAAGCGCCTGAACGGCCACGATCTTACCGGCGACGAGTTCTTCATCGCCGAACCGGAAGAGCCCGGGCCGCTTACGGTAGTGAGGCGGCCGCGGGTCGGGGTGGACTACGCCGGGGCGTGGGCGAAACGCCGCCTCCGGTTCTACATACGCGGCAACCCGTTCGTTTCGAGGATATAGCCCGGGCCGGCGTTACCCGGCCTCACCGCTTCAGCTCGCCTTTCTCAGCCAGATCCTCATCGCCTTCGCCTTTGTAGCCGTCGGTTCCTCGTAAGTCAGCGTTCGGATCAGGCCGATCGTTTCTCCCTTTTCCCCCGACGTGGAGGCGTCGCAGACGGATATCACCTTACGTATCTTGCGGGAGGAAAGGAAATCGCCGACCTCCTTGTCCAATTCATCCAGTTCTTGCCGTGTATGGAATATCCTGAGTTGCGTCGTGAAGGTTTTGACTTTTATCATCGGAATTCACCTCCAGTCGGTCCGTACGCATTAGAGACGCGCAGGAACGCCGTGGTTTCCGGATACGGGATTCGGTTATAGTGATGGGCGGATGAGATAACGCACCGGGAGGGGATCATGAAACGATTGGCGGCCGTCCTTGCCGTTTTGCTGATTTCCGCAAACTCGTACGCCGTGGAGGTGTCGGGGGTAACAATCGAGCCGTCGGTCCGCGTGAAGGAAAAAACGCTTGCGCTCAACGGCTACGGCATCCGGAAAAAGCTGTTTTTCAAGATTTACATCGGATCGCTGTACACCGCAAAGCGTGTCTCGACTCCGGCGGAGCTGCTTGCCGATCCCGGCGACAAGCTCATCCGGATGAATTTCCTGCACAGCAAGGTCGAGAAGGAAAAGATCACAGGGGCGTTCGCGGAGGGATTCGCGAACAACAGCCCCGACGTGGCGGCATCCGGCGATGCGAAGACGTTCCTTTCATTCTTCACCTCCGATTTCGTCAAGGGGGATGTCGTCGATCTGGCCTTGAGCGGAGACGGTACGGTCGTCGCGAGGCACAACGGCAAAGTGCTGGGCACTATCCGCACCGCGAAACTGGCGAACGCCATCCTTTTGATTTACGTCGGGCCTAAACCGGCCAGCGAAGACCTGAAAAAAGGGATGCTGGGAATACGGTAACCGGATTCCACGATTACAGGCCGCCGGACCGGGGGGCGGCCGTGCGCTTTCATTGGGCCGCCGATGGCGTCCCCAATTCCCCCGGTCTCGGCAATCGAACTTTCACACCCGGTCCGTATCATGCGGCGGCCTTGTAGGCCGGAGCGAAGACCGTCTTGACGAACTCCTCGAGCGGCGTGGGCGTGGTGTTTTCCGCATTGCGTTCCTGCGTGGCCTGGATCCGCCCCGCGTTGAATCCGCGTTCCATCTCCAGAAACGCTTCGATCACGCTGTCCGAGAGCCCCATGCGGGCCATCGCCTTGCGGGCCTCGTCCTCGGGGAACTGCACGTAGCGCAGATCCGGTTTCCCGATTGCCGCGCCGATTATGCGCGTCGCCTCCGAAAGCGTCAGGTCGCGCGGGCCGAGAAGGTACTGAACGGAATGACCGGTGAATTTCCCTTCCAGCAGCAACCTGGCCGCCCTGCCCGCTATGTCCTTCGTCGCCACCATGGGTATGGGGACGTCGGGACGTACCGGGCTTCCGTTCACCCCGTTTTCGCGGATTGCGGAAATGCTCCATAGGTGATTCTCCATGAAATAGGCGGGCCTGAGGCAGACGAACGCCGTGTCGCGCACCTTTTTCGATTTCAATTCGAGGTCGTGAAGGCCCAGGACGGGACCTGTCCCTTCGGACAGGTTGGCCCCGATGCTGCTCAGTATCACCACGCGCGGGACATGGGCTTTTTCGAGCGCCGATACGATCGAATCCCCGATCCTGTCCTGGTACTTGCGGAAATCCGGTGCGTCGTGTTTCGGCGGGATCAGGACGAAAGCGCCTCTTGCCCCCGCAAGCACCCTTTCGAGAAATGCCGGGTCTCCGATATCTCCCGGCCACGGTTCCGCGCCTTTCGATGCCAAGGGCCCCAGCCGGACCCGTTCCCTCGCTATGGCGCGTACGGGTTCGCCCGCATCGAGCAGCTTCCCTACGATCCTCGATCCGATGTTTCCGGTCGCGCCGCAGATCACAAAAGGCGATTTCATCTCGTTCCTCCCCGTTCTGCTTGTCGTTTCAAAAAATTAGATTCCGGCGGATGTTCCGAAGGTCCGCTTTCGGCGGGAATTCGTTCGGCGGAACCTCGAGACGCGTGCATTACATCAAAATAACGGACACTCGAGGAAAAATGCATTCGATCAGGGAGGCGGCCCATGAAGAAAATCCTGTATTGCAAGGAACTGGTGTCGGGATGCCAGGAAGTGTTCCGGGGGGATACCGAGGAGGAAGTCCTGGATCGCGCATCCGAGCATTCGAAAAACGTGCATCATCTGAAGGAGATCCCCAAGAACCTGAGGAAAAAGATGCACCGCCTCATACAGGATGAGAAGGCGGCGTAACGGCGTTTCACACGGCAATTTTGACCACGATCGGCGGCGGCGAGGATATGGATGAAAATATAATCCCGTCCGGCAGGTACGAAAACGGGCTTGCGGGCAGGAAGGACGTGGAACTGCTGGATGCCTACTCTCGGGCCGTGACTGCCGTGGTGGATGCGGTCGGTCCCTCCGTCGTCGGCATCTTCGTCGGTCGCGACGCTCCGGGCGGGAACGACGTCGAACCGGTCGGCGCGGGATCGGGCGTCATCCTGACGCCTGACGGATACGTCCTTACAAATCACCATGTGGTGGGCGGCGCGGAGCATGTGCGGTTGACTCTGACGGACGGAACGAGTCTCGGCGCGTCCGCAGTGGGCTCGGATCCTCCGAACGACCTCGCCGTCGTGCGGGCGAACGGCTCGGGGCTGCCGTACGCGGCGCTGGGCGATTCCTCCACGCTGCGTGTGGGACAGCTTGCGATCGCCATCGGGAATCCCTATGGTTTCCAGTCCAGCGTGTCGACAGGGGTCGTGAGCGCCACGGGGAGAAGTATGCGGAGCCTGGACGGACGCATGATCGATAACGTGATCCAGCACACCGCACCGTTGAACCCCGGGAACTCCGGCGGGCCGCTTGTAGATTCGAAGGGGCGGATCGTCGGTATCAACACGGCGATCATCGCCGCAGCGCAGGGTATCGGGTTCGCCGTTCCGGCCAACACGGCCCGGCATGTGGTGTCGCATATACTTGCTTATGGCAAGGTCCGCCGGGGATACCTGGGGATTACCGGACGGTCGAGGCCGCTTCCGAGGCGCGTCGTGCGCTATTTCAACCTGGCGCGTGAATCCGGCGTGGAGGTGGTTTCACTCGATCCGCGGGGCCCCGCGAACGTGTCGGGCATCAGGCCGGGGGATATCCTGGTGGAGTTGAACGGACATCCGGCGGAAAGCGTCGACGCGCTGCACCGCCTGCTGTCGGAGACCGGGGCGGGGGAGACGGCGAGCATCGGGCTGCTGCGCGGGACGGAGCGGTTGACCGTGCAAGTCGGCATCGGTGAAGCGGCCGCCTGAACGCAGACCAAGGTTCATCGGATAAGCCCGAGCAGTTCCTCCTCCGCCTCGCTCAGCATCTCTTCGTAGCGGGGAAGATCCGGCGTTTCGTTGCCGTCCAGGAACCCCATCGCCCGTCCTTTTCCGTCGGCCAGCAGGTACCGGATCTTCGATCCCGGCCGGAGCGCCACGCCGCGCCCGCACAGCTCGCGGGTGACCGCGGCGGCGACGGTGTTCGCGACGTACTGCCCGGGCGGTTTGGACAGGCGCCGGGCGACGGCCAGCGCCTCGGGCGGGACGCGTCCCTCGCGCAGCGCGGCCGCGGCGTGCTCCCTTATACCGCGCAGCTCCGGCAGCATGGCAGCAAGTTCCGAGGCCGTTTCCGCCGCGGCCATCCGCGCCAGGAGCTCCCGCTGGAGGGCGGCGACGAGCGGGGGAGTGTCCGACCGGCGCATCGCGATCCCGCGAGCCTTTATCTCGCCGGTGGAGAATGTTCCCGCGAACCGGTTGGGGACGGCCACCGCCGGGTTCCGCTTCGACGGAAGGAACATGAGCCATCGGTAGACCCCTTCCAGCGCGATCGGCATCCCGGTTTCGTCCGTGATACGTTCCGCGAGCTCCCGGTAATCGCCTTCGGACGCGCCGTGACGCTTGACCCAGATGGCGTCGGTCAGCCCGTGCAGGAAGAGGAAACCGTCGCGCTCCGCGATCTCCTTTGCGGCCAGGAGCTTCTCCCGTCCCCAGGCGGTGACCGCCTCGTGCGCCTCGATGCGGCCGAACCTGGCGTTCCGGTATCCCAGGAACCCGAAACAGACCACCAGGAGCCACTTGAGCGCCGTCTGGCGTTTCCGGAACAGATCGCGTTCCTCGGGGAAGGCGCACGCCGCCTGCCGTATTTTGAGCAGGCGCCGCTTGGCGAGGATCGGGGCGATCGTATCGGGCACAAGCCCCCTGCGGCGGACGCACGTGTGGGCGCCGATCTCGGGCACCGGCGTGCCCCTGCGGCCTCCGGGCGCATGCTTTCCGCAGCATCCGCAGTTGATCGTCTCGGGGGATATGTTGTAGCGGTCCATGAGGGAGGGGTACATCGAAGCGAAGTCGAGCTCGCCCACATTCCCGTGCAGGCCCGGACGCGGCAGATAGGTCAGCCCCCCCTTGTCGGTAACGACGAGGTCGGCGCCGGACTTGAACTCCTCCGGCTCGCGTTTCTTGTATGGCACCAGGATCCCGCGGCGCAGGGCGGTAGCCACCTGCATCGCGGAGATGGCCGTTCCGGGCGAGGTCCGGGCGAGGCGCTGCAGGGGGATGCCGGAGAGGCGCGCCAGCTCGATGAGCCCGGGCAGGCCCGTCTCCCCGAAAAGGAAGGAGTTGCGGGCGTCAACGTGCCAGCGGCCGGAAAGGGTGTGGGGCGCCGCGAGGAAGACAACGCGGCCGTAGGAAAGGTACGACCGCTCCTTCGCGCGGCGGACGGCGCCGCCGGGAGTCGGAACGCGCGCCGGGCGCCCGAGGGGAAGGGGTACGCGGAGCCGGCCGGCCAGCTCCAGCAGGCGCGGCATGAGGTAATCGTCCCCGTACTCGGTGACGAGCAGGTCGGGATCGGCCGTTTTCAGGAGCCGCAGCAACTCACGGAGAAACTCCTCCCCGTCTTCCCACAGCAGTGTGTGCGTTACGCCGTCCGAGACGAATTCCAGCGGGCGGGTCCTTCCGTGCGCCGGGTGGCCTTTCCCCTCCATTCTCAGAAGCGCGGTGGAAAAGGAGGGGAGCGGCGCGTCGATTTCCCACGGGGAATCGAGGATCCGGATGGAAAGGATCGCGCCGTCGTACCCGCACTCCACGCGGGCATGCGAGAGCGGGTAGAGGCCGGTGGCGTAAGCGAACTGCTGCTCCGGGGCGATGTCGGCGTCGAAGAGGGCTTCGGGACCGAACGCTTTTTCGGCTCTCCGGACGGCGGCGCCCAGCAGCCCCGGAGCGGCGACGGTGAACTTCCACGCCGGAAGGCGCCTGCCGGAGAAGAATTCGGCGCCTTCCCGCCGCTCAAGGGAGCAGTTCCAGCGGGCGGCGGCCGCGCGGAGGCCGGCCTCTCCAAGGTGTTTCCCCGCCAGGGCGAAGGATGGGCGGAAGGGAGCGCGCAGGGGAACCGTTTCCCCCGTCTCCGTGCGGAACCAGACGGTCATTCCGCCCGCGTCGGGGATCGTGTCGAACACCCACCCGGCCATGTTCCGCCGGGACGCTTCCGCCGGACCCTTGTCCATATAGGTATGTTAGCATACCCATATGGCTATTTTCTGCGGTACAGCCCTATCAGCTCGGCCTTGCCGAGCAGATGCCCCTTCATCGCCTGCTCGAGCTGCGCCTTCGTGGCGCCCGGCTGCAGCGCCAGGGGGGCGTCCAGCGCGTACAGCTTGAAATAGTACCGGTGCGTCCCGGAAGGCGGGCAGGGCCCGCCGTAGCCCTGTTTCCGGAAGTCGTTGGTTCCTTGAAGGGCTCCCTTCGGGATGGAATTTTCGGGGACCGAATCCACGCCGGGCCCCATGTTCCACATCACCCAGTGGACCCAGGTTCCCATCGGGGCGTCCGGGTCGTCTACGACCAGCGCGAGGGATTTCGTTTTAACGGGAATGTTGCCGATCGACAGCGGCGGATTGACGTCGGCGCCGTCGCACGTGTATTTCGGCGGAATCAACCCTTGATCCTCGAAAGCCGGGCTTGCGATGAACAGGTCGTCCATTTTCTTTCCCTCCTCTGCGGCGCCCGGAAACGGGATGAGCGACAAGACGACGGCCGCCAGCAGCGCGGTTGCGGAATTTCTCATGGCATCCTCCGGCGTTTAGATGAAAAAAGAAGAGGATTTTCTTCGATGCGCATCTCAACTGCAGGGGAGGCGCGATTTGAAAATCAGAAGGTATCCGGAGAGAATCCTCGTTTACGAGGCGCTCGGCTTTCTCGCGATCCTCGCCATGGTCCTCATGGACGAAATCTACGAGATGCCGAAGAGGTTGTTCGCGAAATACACGAGTCAGCCCGAAATGTGGGAAGGATCGTTCGAAGTGATAACGGTCATTCTCGTCGCCGTCGTCATCCTCCTCGCGACCAACCGGCTGGTGTTGCGGTTGTTCCGTTTGGAAGGATTCCTGAAAGTCTGCGCGTGGTGCAGGAAGATCCAGTATGAAGGCGAATGGACTTCAGTCGAAAAAATCTTCTCCTCGGGGTTCGACACGCAGACTACGCACGGGATGTGCCCCGACTGCTTCGAAAAATCGAAGGGGAGCAATCCGCTCCGGGCCGTCCGCCGTCACTCGAGGCGCCGCGCCTCGCACTGACGGGCCAGCTCGTCGACCCGCCGGGAAAGCTCCCTTACCGCCCGTCTTTCCTCGACGAGAATGCTCATGAGGATCGCCTCGAAGGGCAGTGCCCGGCCCGAGCAGGCGCAGGCGGCCGTGTGGTAGCGGGCCGCCGCGAACAGCTCGTCGAACAGCTCCCGGTCCTCCCGGCGAAGCGCCCGGCGGAACGCTTTCCAGGATTCCTCCTCGCGGTACAGTTCCTGGGTGAAGGAAAGCACGGTGCGTCCCATCGTCATCCTCCCGGGAGGCCGGCGCGCCGGGAATCGCTCCGGCGCAGCTCCCATCGCCGGCCGTCACCTTCCTTCAACAGGAAAAGCGCGGGGTCGGCGGTCTGCGCAAGGTGCCGGAAGAGCCCTTCCCTGTTTTCCGCGGCCGGCAGGGGGGAGAAGCGTCCCCCGTCCCGCGGCGCCGCCTTGCCGACCAGGACGACGCGGACGCCTTCCATGGATATCCGCCGGAGCGCGGAGAGGCAGCTCCGGAAGAGCCGGCACGCCTCCGCGTAAGGGACGTCGGCGTCCGTGAACGTCTCGGGCAGTCCCAGGATCAGCGCCAGCCGTGCGTCGTACCGGGACAGGGCGGCCGGCAGCTTGCGGACGAGGAGCGCCTCCATCTGGTGGCAGGTGAACGCCCTGGAGACGCGGATGCGGGAGAGGGCTTCCCTCCCGCTTCCGCCCAGCGCCGCGGCCGCTTTTCCGATCGCGTACGGGTCGAATCGGTTCCCCCCGTCCACGGCCACGACGGGTTCTCCGCGAAGGAGAGGGCGGGCCAGCGCCCGCAACGCCAGGGGGCAGGCCCCCTCCCCGAAGATTCCCGCCAACTTCCCCCGCGGCGGGGAGAGGCAGATGGAAGAGGCCCGTTCGATGTCGACCTGCGGCATGGAGAGCGGGCCATCCATATAGGTATGTTAACATACATCAAGCGGCTTTCGCGATTCCTATCTGTTGCAGCAGCGTCGCCATGTCGAAGTAATGGCGCAGCGATTTGGCCTTGCCCTCCTCGATTTCCACGATCAGGCATGCGGGTACTTCCACCGGCCTGCCGGTAGCAGGGATCCGGCCCCCCGGTGTCTCCAGCGGCCCCCTGTGCGTGCCGTGCCACGTTACCTCCAGCACTACGGTGCTGCCGCTGACGTGCGGCGAGTGGAACGTCGCCTTCGCATCGGGGAATGCGTTGCTCCATCCCATCCAGCATTCGAGCAGATGCTCGATGCCGCGCGTTTTCCGTTGAGTGGGCACTTCATCGTAGAGCACTCCTGCCGTAACGCAGGTCATCAATGCATTCCAGTTCTTTTCGCCGAAGGCGATGACGGGCGCCTTGGCTGCGTCGATCAGGGATTGCTGCGGCATCTCTTCCTCCTTCTTTCCCGATGGATGCGGGAGACGAAAATAAATGTTGACGGACCGCCGCGTCGATTACTCTTAGATCGTTTTCCGGACGCACCCGGTTCGGTCCGGGAACTATCAAAGAGTAACGGGAGGAAAAGGGCGCCGATGAAGAAATCGTGCAGGCAAGGAGAGGACTTATGAGATACGCGTCGACCCGGATGAAGATCTGCGGAGGATCGGGAGCGGTCCTTGCGCTTTTCGCGTTCCTGGCCGTAGCGGCGTGCGCGCAGCCCGCCGTTGCGGGCGGGCGCGAAATAGTCGGAACAATAGTGAAGATCGATCCGGCCGAAGGGACATTTTCCGTGACTGACGGAATGGGCGTACGGTGGAACTACAAGGTTGTCCAGGGCGCGGAGGTCGACCTCTGGGATTTCAGGGAAGGCGACCGGGTCGAAGTGAGCATCGCACGCGCCACCCCGCTGAACATGATGAGCGCCGCCGACTATTTCAGGAAGGGGGACAGGATCGTCAAGATACCCTACTGATCAAATTTTCCGGTAAATGCCGACGACCTTGCCCGCTATGCGGAAAGAGGAGGAATCGGAAGGGACGATGATCGTCGGGTAGGCCGGATTTGCGGCCTCGAGACGGATTTTTCCCCTTTGCCTGGAGAAACGCTTGACCGTGGCTTCCCCGTCGATCACGGCCACGACGATGTCGCCGTCATCGGCGCCTTGCTGCGACCGGACCAGGACGTAGTCCCCGTCACGGATGTGCGCATCCATCATGCTTTCCCCCTTGACGCGAAGCGAGAAAATCTCGCCGCTTCCCGTCAGGGACGGATCGAGAAACAACTCCTCCTCGAGTTCTTCGACGGCTTCGAGGGGGTTTCCCGCCGGGACCCGTCCGAGCACGGGAACCCTGATCGGGACAGGGTGCGACGGCTCGTCCGGGAATTCGATCCGCCGGGCCATGTGCCTGCCGCGCCGTATGTATCCTTTCCGCTCCAGGACATCCAGGTAGTAGAAACCGTTTTTCTCGGCTATTCCGAACCTGGCGGCGATCTCCCTGGCCGTGGGGGCGAACCGGTTCCGCGCCATGAACTCCCGTATAAACGTCAGTACCTGGCGCTGGGATACCGTCAATGGAGCGGTATTCGCCATGCATGTAGGTTAACATACTTACGGAAAACTTTACTTGATTATTTCCTTCAGCGGGGGTGCAGGCGGAAGAACCCCGTCCTCCGGTCCGGTTTCCGGCTGCGGGATTTTTTCGTCTTTCGCGGCATGGTGGCAGATGACGCTTCCGTCCAGCCCCAGGGATTGCGCCACGATCATCCTGTTCCGGCCGGTACGTTTCGCCTCGTAGAGCGCGGCATCGGCCGCGTTCATCAGTTCGGTCGTCGTGATCCCGTTGGCAGGATAGACCGCCAGGCCGCCGCTTATCGTGATCCGCACGGGATCGGCATAGCCGGGGAGAGAGATACCCGTGCCCGCGATTTTTCCCCTCAGTTGATCGGCGTACTTCTGCGCCTGTTCCATGTTCGACGACGTCATCAGCACCATGAACTCATCGCCGCCG
Organism: Deltaproteobacteria bacterium; assembly: GCA_016218975.1. Classification (NCBI taxonomy): domain Bacteria; kingdom Pseudomonadati; phylum Myxococcota; class Myxococcia; species Deltaproteobacteria bacterium. The sequence goes on along the minus strand of JACRCO010000057.1, from coordinate 9,651 downwards.
TAGCGTCCGACAAGGTCCGAGCTTCTGGTGTTATGGCGGACTATCTCCGCCAGCTTCTTTATAACCTGGTCTCCCGCGGTGTGCCCGTAGGTGTCGTTTATGTTCTTGAACTCGTCGATATCGAACATGAAGAGGGAAATGGCCTGGCCGTAGTTTTCCGCCCGGCGGATCTCGATTTCGAATCTCTGAAGGAAATGCAGCCGGTTCGATACGCCGGTGAGATGATCGGCCCACGTCCTGGTGATGCCCGAATCGATCAAGGTGGCGTTACGCAAAGCCACGGAAAAGAGGTCGGCCAGCATGGAAATGTTTTTCCGTTCCTCGTCGAGGGGAAGGGGACTTCCCGCGACCACGAGAACCCCCATGATTCCCGATACGCCGAATACCGGGGCGACGAAATCGGGAAAAACGTTCATCTGCTCAAGGGACTGCTGCGACAGGCGCCGTCCTGCCGAGGAAAGGGAATCCACCCGGGCGACGACCACCTTCTTCTGGAGGGCCATACCGAGGATTCCTTCGTCCGATTTGATCCTTATGTTTCCCTGCCAGTCCTGCGGGAAACCGACCCCTACTTCCAGCGTGTAATCGGAGGTATCGTCCACGGGCGCGAAGAAACCCGCCTGCCTCGCATGGAACAGGTCCTTGGCGCAACGCACTGCGATCGAAGGGAGGGCGTCCTGCGGCAGCCTTTCGGTGAGTTTCTTTGCGATCAGCGGTATGGAGTTGGCGATTTCGTTCTTCCGCGCCAGGGTTTTCTTGAGGCGGTGCAACTCCTGGGACAGATCGGTCAATTGCTGCTGCCTGTAATTGTTCTGGACGGCCTCCCGATGCAGGGTCCGTCTCCTGATCACGTACTCCACAATCAGAGCCGCCGCGAGGATCAGCAGGACCGATTTCGCGATAAGGAACGGAAATGAATCCACTGGTTTTTACTCCATGTTGCATTTCACGTTAAGTTTCAACTGCTTGCCATAACCTTAAAACAAAGGTAGAACTCCATTCCTAGCCTTAAAAGCCTTATCGGAAAACGACCGGGAAAGTTTATCGCTATAAGGCCTATCCGCTTCCCTATCGACGTTACGGCTTGCTATATTCGGAAGGTGGAGGAATAGGCATGGACCTGCTGGAAGCGTGCCGGCGTGCGGCGGATGCGATAGGGAAGGCGCGGGCGCTTGTGATCGCCTCTGGAGCGGGGATGGGAGTGGATTCCGGGCTGCCGGATTTCCGGGGAGAAAAGGGATTCTGGAACGCCTACCCGATGTACGAGAGACTCGGGATAACCTTTGTCGGCGCAGCCAATCCCGCGCATTTCGGCCGCGATCCAGCGTTCGGCTGGGGTTTCTACGGACACCGCGCCAACCTCTACCGCAGCACGGAGCCTCATGAAGGTTTTCGTATCCTTCGGGGGTGGGTGGAACGATTCGGGCTGAAAAAATTCATAGTCACATCCAACGTGGACGGCCATTTCCAGAAGGCCGGTTTCGGGGAGGAGGATGTGCTGGAAATTCACGGATCGATCCATCACCTTCAATGCCTTTCACCCTGCACCGATGAAATCTGGCCGAATCGCGAGGAGATTCCCGTAAACGAGGAAACCATGCGGGCGCTCAGGATTCCGTCGTGCATCCGGTGCGGAGGCACGGCAAGACCCAATATCCTGATGTTCGGCGATTTTTCATGGCTGAGCAACCGAACCGATTGCCAGGAAAACCGGTTCGACAGGTTCCTCGAAGAGAACATGGGCGGCGAGACGGCGGTCGTCGAAATCGGCGCCGGGACCGCGATTCCGACGATACGGAGCATGTGCGAACGAATGGGGCGGCGGACAGGCGCGACCGTAATCCGGATCAATCCGGGGGAGCCATGGATCGACGACCCCCACCTGTCGATCCCGGATGGTTCGCTTGCGGCGCTCCGAACGATAGAGGGGTTTCTTTCCCGATAGCCTTGTCAGATTCTACTTGTTTTGATTTCTTAAATTCCGATAATGCTATTGGTATGTCTTCCTGCAAGGTTTCGTGTTTCCAGGTTTCCAAATCGGATATCGAGGGGGCGGATCGATGAAGAACCGTCAAATCGACTTCAGGGAGTTGATCGATTCCCTGCCTCAGTCGGTATTCGAAATGGACCTGGAAGGAAACCTGACGTTCGCGAATCGCCACGCCGGCGAAACCTTCGGATTTACCGGTGAGGATATCGAGAAGGGGATCGATATCTTCCGGGTTCTCGATTCCGGCAGCAGGGACCGGGTGGAAGAGAACATCCTGCGCGCGGTGAACGGGCTGAAACCCAACGGCAACGAATACAAGGCCAGGCGGAAGGACGGCTCGTCGTTGTTCGTTCACGTGTACGCTGCTCCGATCCGGCGGGACGGCAACGTCGTGGGCTTCCGGGGGATCATCGCGGACATCACCGCGAAAGGCGGCAGCGGGACGGAGCTTCAGGAGGCGATCTATCGTGTCAATGTGGAGAAGGCCAGGCTGGAAGGCATCATCGATGCCATGGGGGACGGGATCAGCATAGTCGACAGGGATTTCAAGGTGCTGTACCAGAACAACGCGCACAGGGACATAGTCGGGCCGCACGTCGGCGAATATTGCTACGAGGCGTATCACAAGCTGCCCGCAGTGTGCGATGACTGCCCGATGGAAAAAGTCTTCAGGACAAGCAAGGTTCACAGGATCGAACGGTCCGTGGCGGCGGACCGGGGATTGAAACACGTACAGATGTCCGCTTCGCCGCTCAAGGACGCGGCGGGAAACATCGTGGGAGGGATCGGGGTCGCACGGGACATAACGGAAAAGAGGAGGATGGAGGAGGAACTGATCCAGTCGAGGAAGCTCGAATCGCTCGGCGTGCTTGCAGGCGGCATCGCCCACGACTTCAACAACCTCCTTACAGCCATCAGGGGGAACATCGCCCTGTCCATGATGGCCTCCGCCCAGGGGAAGAAGGAGGGCCAGCGGCTGCTGGAAGCTGAGAAGGCATGCCTTCTCGCACAGAACCTGACGCAGCAGCTTCTCACGTTCTCCAAGGGAGGCGCACCCGTAAGGAGCGCCGCTTCCATACGTGACCTGATCGACGAATCCGCCGTGTTCGCCCTGCGCGGATCCGACGTCCGGTGCGAATTTTCCTTCCCTGCCGATCTCTGGCCGGCGGACGTGGACGCGGGCCAGATCAGCCAGGTCGTCAACAACTTGATACTGAACGCCGACCAGGCGATGCCGGACGGGGGATCGATCCGGATCGAGGGTGAGAATTTCACGGCTGCGCCGGGGAATTCCCTGCTCCTCAAGGAAGGAAAGTACGTAAAGGTCTCCATAAGCGACCATGGGATCGGGATCCCGCCGGAAAACCTCGACAAGATATTCGACCCGTACTTCACCACGAAACCCAAGGGGTCAGGACTGGGGCTGACCACGGTCTATTCCATCATTAACAGGCACGGCGGGAACATCGTCGTGGAATCGGAACCGGGGAAGGGGACGACGTTCCGCTTTTACCTCCCCGCTTCCGGGAAGCAGGCGGCACCCGAATCCAGGACGGATGAGACGGTATTCCGCGGGGTGGGGAAAATCCTTGTGATGGATGACGAGCAGATCATCCTCGACGTTATCGGCGAGATGCTCACGAAACTCGGCTACCGCGTGAGCGTCGTCCGTGACGGGGATGAGGCGTCCCGGCTCTATCTGCGCGCCCTTGAGACAGGCGAGCCGTACGATGCGGTCATCCTGGACCTGACGGTCCCCGGGGGGACGGGGGGAGTGGAGGTCGTGCGGAGACTGCGGGAGGCCGATCCGGGCGTGGCGGCGATCGTCTCGAGCGGATATTCCAACGACCCGGTCCTGTCGAACCACGCGCACTACGGGTTCCGGGGCAGGGTGAGGAAGCCGTTCACGATCCAGGAGTTGAGCCGGGAAATCCATCTAGTGATGAGACGGGGTTAAAGATAATACAAGGCGCCGCCCCCCGGACCGCGCCGGACCGGAGGGCGGCAAACTGCGGAATGCGTTATTTAAGCGTGTCGACCAGCCCCTTCACGGCGGCGACCGACTTGTCCATCAACGCCTGCTCTCCGGCGTCGAGCTTGAACTCGATGATCTTCTCCACGCCGTTGGCGCCCAGCACGCAGGGCACGCCCACGAAATATCCCTTAACCCCGAACTCTCCGTTCAGGTAGACGCAGGAGGCGAGGACTCGCTTCTGGTCCTTCAGGATAGACTCGACCATGGCGAGGGTGGAGGAGGCGGGGGAGTAGAACGCGGACCCGGTCTTGAGCAGGGCGACCACTTCGCCGCCCGCCTTGCGGGTGCGGTTCACCATGGCTTCCATGACTTCCTTCGCCTTGGCGGCGCTGCCGTACTTCCTCTCCAGCAGCTCCATCACGGGAATGCCGGCCACGCTGGTGTACCGGACGAGGGGCACCATGTCGTCGCCGTGCCCGCCCAGGGTCATCGCCGTCACGTCGCGGACGGAGACGCCGAGCTCCCAGGAGATGAACGTCGCGAACCGGGCCGAGTCGAGGACTCCGGCCTGGCCGATGATCTTGTTGTACGGGATGCCGGTGATCCGCTGGCAGAGGGTGACCATGGCGTCCAGGGGGTTGGAGATGACGATGACGAACGCGTTGGAGGCGAATTTCTTTATCCCCTCGGAGACCTGGGTCATGATCTTGGAGTTGACTTCGATCAGGTCGTCGCGGCTCATGCCGGGCTTGCGCGGGAGGCCCGCCGTCACTATGACGACGTCGGAGCCGGAGATGTCCGCGTAGTTGTTGGTTCCCTTAAGCGTAACGTCGAACCCGTCAACCTTGGAGGCCTCCGCGATGTCGAGGCACTTGCCTTGAGGCATTCCCTCGACGATATCGAACAACACGACGTCGCCGAGTTCGCGCAGTGCGCAAAGCTGGGCGAGCACTCCGCCGATCTGACCGCCACCGATAATCGCAATCTTCTTCCTTGCCATGGGCTGCCCCTCCTTGTGGTTGTGGAAAATAGCTCAGGATGAATACGTTGAACCGGACTATAACACAGAATCGACTGTATACTGTATATATAAAAAATACGGAGGGCGGACCGGCCGGCGTCGGGACAGCATCAGCCGGTTCCTGCCAACGTATCGAGAATCGGGGGTATCAGATACGTCGCCAACCGGGTATGTGAACCGCCGCCCAGAACCACTTCAAGCCTTCCCCCGCAGATTTCTTCCGACAGGTCCCGCATAAGGGCGGCGATATTCCAGTAGCAGGGGCCTGTAAGGCCGATGTCGCCGTAATCACCCTGATGAGTGTCGAATCCGAAATACCAGAACACCAGGTCGGGGCGGAAGCTTCGCGCCCGTGCGGGGAACTCGCGGGAAACCGTATCGAAATAGAGGTCGTTCATCGATCCGCCGGTCCACCGCCCTTCGCCGGGGTCGGGGAACGGGAGATCGACTTTCGTTCCGTCGGGCGATTCGTGGCTCATTCCGCACACGCAGACGTGGAGGATGTCGGTATCGTCAAGGAAGAGATCGCGGGTGCCGTCGCCGTGATGGGCGTCGGTGTCCAGTATGGCGAAACGCCTCCACCCGAATTTTTCACGCAGGTTGACGATGCAAAGGGCGACATCGTTGAAGCAGCAATATCCGCCGAAAAAATTGCTTCCCGAATGGTGTCCGCCCGCGCCGATGAATGCGAAGGCGTTGGCGATTTCACCTTCCGCGATTTTTTCCCCCGCCGTCACCACGCCGCCCGCGGAGTGCCATGCTGTGGAGCAGAGGGGATCCGCCTTCACGCCTTCGATCAGGTCCGGGGTGTGGACCTTAAGCAGCAATTCGGCGGATACGGGTCCGGGTTCGTACATCCTCGCCCGGCCGCCCTTCAGCACCGTGTCCATGGCACCGGGAAAGTCCGCCAGCCTCGATCCGACGGTAAGATAGCTTCGCCTTGAAAAGGAGGGGTGATAGAAAATTCCCGTTGGGAGGCTGGAGCGGGGCATCGGATGCAGTATACAACGTTTCTCTTGACGGTTCGCCCCGCCCTTGGAAAAATGGGAAACCGGCCCGCGGCCGATGAAGCCTGCATTCCCGCTGCGAACCCTGGCGGGAAATACGGGCGAGAGGCGCGACCCGCGGCAATCCCCTCCGCGCCTTGGCGAGGACACTTATGAGCCGAAAGATCAATTTCAACGCCGGCCCGGCCGCCCTTCCACTGCCTGCGCTGGAGCGCGCGCGCGAAGAAATGCTCGATTTCGCGGGTAGCGGCATGTCGGTGATGGAGCACAGCCACCGCGGCAAAGAGTACGAAGGTGTGCACGATGAGGCGATAGCGCTCGTCAGGGAGCTGCTGGGCGTCCCGGCGAGCTACGAGGTCCTTCTCCTCCAGGGAGGGGCTACGGCGCTCTTCGCGCAGATCCCCCTGAACCTCCTTGAAAAGGGGAGCATCGCCCAGTATCTGATCACCGGCGCATGGGGCGAGAAGGCGCTCGGAGAGGCGAAGATGGTTTCGGCGTTGTTCGGCGCAAACGTCGCAGTGCAAAGCCTTGGAGTCGGAGAAGGGAAGGAGAAGAAGTACACCAGGGTTCCGGCGCCCGCCGACGTCAAGGTCGATCCTGCGGCCGCCTATCTGCACATCACCTCCAACGAGACGATCCACGGCGTGGAGTTCAATGCGGACTCCACGCGGGGATTTCCCTCAACCGGGAGCGTTCCGCTCGTCGCCGACATGTCGAGCGACTTCCTGTGGCGGTCCTTCGACATCACGAAATTCGGCATCGCCTACGCCGGAGCCCAGAAGAACATCGGCCCGTCCGGCGTGGTGGTGGTCGTGATATCGAGGGAGCTGATCGAGAAGGGCAGGAAGGACATACCCAAGATCTGGCAGTTCCGCACGCACGCGGACAACAAGTCGCTGTATAACACTCCCCCGACATTCGGCGTATACATGGTCCGCAACGTCCTCGCCTGGCTGAAGGGTCAGGGCGGGCTTGCGAAGGTCGAGGAAATCAACCGGAAAAAGGCGGGCCGCCTCTACGGCGTGATCGACAAGAACCCGCAGTTCTTCCGCTCCCCGGTGGAGAAGGAGAGCCGGTCGGTGATGAACGTGGTATTCCGGCTTCCGAGCGAGGAACTCGAGGCGAACTTCATCGCCGAGGCGAAAAAAGCCGGCATGGTCGGGCTCAAGGGGCACAGGTCCGTCGGAGGGATCCGGGTTTCGATGTACAACGCCGCATCCTACGAGTGGGTGGATACTCTCGCTTCGTTCATGGAGACGTACGCGAAAGGGAAATAGGCTTGCGCGCCTGACAAATCCGGTAAGCAGGAAAGACGCATAACAGGAAAGCCTCCTGATCGCAAAAACAGGAGGCTTTCCTGATTTAACGGCACCGGCGAAGCGACACAAGCGATGTTTTTAATGTTGTATATCAGTAGAAGTTCCCCATTCAAAAAAAGATTTGCATTTTCGGAAACCGGTTATATTATGTTTTCCTCTGTCCGAGGGGTTTTATATAAAGCCAGAGGGAACGAACCTGGACAAAGTCGTCCTGATCGAGCTAAGTCCTTCCGTTCCCAATCTGGGCAAATTTATCGTCATGCCCAGGTTCGGAATGCTCGTGATCTCTTCCGTTCTTTCCGACAGGACGGATTACGACGTATCCCTTCTTTTCCAGCCGTACGTGGGATCCATCGACATCGAAAGCGTCGCCCGGGAAGAACCTAAATTCGTCATGGTCAACGGCCTTACCGCGACCGCGAACGAGAACGAGGTTTTCCTTGCGAAGCTCCGCGAGCGGTTGGGGCGTGACGTTCCCGTCATAGCGGGGGGAGAACACGCCACCCTTTATCCTGATGATGCCAGGCGCTACGCCGACTATCTCCTCGCGTACGAGGGGGACGATTCGGCGGTCGCGCTCCTTTCGGCGCTCGAGGAAAAAGACGCCATGTCGAGGGATTCGTTGCTTTCCCAGATCCCGGGACTGCATTACAGGGACCTGGGCGGGAAGTGGCGCTTCAACCATGAGCCGGCAAGGATCGCACGGATAGACTACCGATACGATTTTACCGTCGTCCCCGGCGCAGAGGACGCGGGAAAAAGGTTCCGCACGGCGCATATGCCGATCCAGACTTCGCGGGGCTGCAAGTTCGCCTGCTCCTTCTGCACCTGGATCGGATTGTTCGGAAAATCGGGATATTACGTGCGTCCGATGGAAGATGTTCTTCATGATGTGCTGCATACCGTCGAATACACCGGCATCAGGAACTTCGTTGTTTGCGATAACCTGTTCGGCGGCGACATCGCGTATACGGAAGAGCTGATGCACCAGCTCCTGCGTGCTTTCGATGGCCGCGAAGACAAACCGGCGCTGACGGCCCTGTGCCGCGCCGACCAGTTTGCCGGAGGCGCCGGCGTTTTTCCGGAGAAAACGCTCAAAATGATGGCCCGCGCCGGGTTCGCCAGGGCATGCCTCGGACTGGAATCGATCAATTCGCGCAGCCTCCTGCAGATGAGGAAAAAGACCGACCTGCAGAAATATTACGCGGCGATCGAGACCCTTAGGAGGTGCGGGATCCAGGTCCCGGCGACCTTCGTGGCCGGGTTCGACGGGGACAGCTACGAGGACGTGGTCAACATCGCCGAGTTCGGGGAACGGGTCGGCCTGTTCAATATCCAGGTATATGCCCGCGGCATCGTGCCGGGCACCATGGACGAAATGCTGTCGGCGGGCCGCAATATCCCCGGCCGGCTCGACAAGTACTTCAACGGCCACGCCGTCACCATTCTTCCCGCCCGGATGCTTCCAAGCCAGCTCCAGCGGGCCATATTCGAAGCCCCCTATCGTTTCCACCGGGGGAGCGCCCTGAAAGACCGGCTTGCATTGCGCGCTTTCCAGATGATATGGAACGGTCTCGAGCCCCACTACGCGGGTCTCCTGGAACTCGAGAAGGAATTCCTCATCCCGCAGGGAATATACAAGGCTAACGGCTCGGGGTACTTCCTGAACGAAAAGACGCTCCACGCCCTTGTGGAGGACGAGGAGAGATACGACGCCTACGCGATGAAGGCCGCGTCGATATTCCGGAACACGGACCTCCATGCGCCCGCTCGCGCCGGCCATCCGATGGAAGTGATCGCCACCGCCTGACCATGGTTCAAGCCGACGTCGTCGAAGGCGGCGTGGTCCGGTTCGTCATGGCCCGCCGCTTACTCGGCAAGAAACTTTATCGCTCCGCCTGTTTCCTCGTGGACGGCCTGCTCGTCGATACGGGGATATTTCATCTTCGGAAAAGTTTCCTCAAATCCCTTTCGGGGCGCAGCGTCTTCGCGATCGTCAACACCCATTCCCACGAGGACCATATCGGCGCCAACGCGCTTCTGCAGGAGCGCCGGGGCGTTCCCGTCTATGCCCACGACAAGGCGTTACGGGTAATTTCGGATCCGCGAAAGCTTCGCCTCCTTCCGTATCAGAGGCTGTTCTTCGGCGAGCCATCGCCGTCCGCGGGAAAGCCCGTCGGAAATACCTTTTCGACGGAGCATTGCAGGTTCCGCGTGATTCATTCCCCCGGCCACTCCCCGGATCATATCGTGCTTTTCGAGGAAAACAGGGGATGGCTATTCTCGGGCGACGCATTCATCGGCGGCCAGGACCGCGTATTGAGGGATGGGTACGACGT
>JACRCO010000056.1 GCA_016218975.1 Deltaproteobacteria bacterium | reverse complement strand
CTTGGGGAGGCGGAACTCCGGGATGCCGTACATGAGAACGCCTCCCGGCTTGTGCAAGGCCTCGAAGATAGTGACGTCGTGTCCCAGCTTGACAAGGTCCCCCGCGACGGTGAGCCCGGCGGGTCCGGCGCCGACGACAGCAACGCGCTTACCCGTCGGCGGAGCGACATCGGGGATCCGGATGCTGCCCGTAACCCTCTCGAAATCGGCGACGAACCGCTCGAGGCGGCCGATGGCCACCGGCTGGAATCTCTTTCCGAGGACGCAGGGGGTCTCGCACTGCTCTTCCTGCGGGCAAACCCGCCCGCACACGGCGGGAAGGGCGTTCGTCTCCTTGATTTTCCTCGCCGCTTCCACGAACTTCCCCTGGCGCACGAGGTCGATGAACTCGGGGATCTGCACCTCGACGGGGCATCCCTTCACGCACGCGGGATTCTTGCACTGGATGCAGCGGGATGCCTCGAGGATGGCGAGATCGGGTGTGAGACCGTACGGGACTTCCCTGAAGTTCTTTTTGCGGACTTCCGGCGGCTGCTCCGGCATCGGCTGCCGCGGGATGCTTCCCACCTTCGGTCGAACCGCTTTCGGAGTCGGGGTGACGTCGGCCATCAGCTTACACCTCCTGTTGTAACGACTGCCTTCCCGGCCCCGCCGGGCGTCCCGGTCGCTGCCGATCCCATGCACTTGCCGTCCTTATGGATGAATCTCTCCATCGCCGCCTTCTCCTCGCTCAGGTAGGCGCGATTCCGCATGACCAGTTCCTTGAAATCCACTTCGTGCCCGTCGAACTCCGGCCCGTCGACGCACACGAACTTCGTCTTGCCGCCGACCGTCACCCTGCAGGCCCCGCACATCCCCGTGGCGTCAACCATGATCGGGTTCAGCGAAACGACCGTCTTTATCTTGTGCGGCCGGGTGACCTCGGCCACCGCACGCATCATCGGCACCGGGCCGATCGCGACGCAGAGGTCTATCTTCGTGCCGGCGTCGATGTACTCCTGGAGCGCCTGCGTGACGAACCCCTTCTTGGCGTACGATCCGTCATCGGTGGTCACGACGCACTGGTCGGAGATAGCCTTCATCTCCGATTCGAGGATTAGAAGGTCCTTCGTGCGGGCCCCGACGATCGAGAGCAGGCGGTTCCCCGCCTGCTTGAAGGAGGTCGCGATCGGAAGAAGGGGTGCCGTCCCGATCCCACCGCCGATCCCCACGATGGTGCCGAGATTCTCGACGTGAGTGGCAAGGCCGAGCGGCCCGACGACGTCCTGAAGCATATCCCCGGCTTTCAGTGTGGCAAGCTCCGCAGTGGATTTACCCACCACCTGGAAGATGATCGTCACCGTGCCGTCGGCGGGGTCGGATCCCACGATGGTGAGCGGGATGCGCTCGCTGAGCTCGCCTCTCCGGACGATGAGGAACTGACCCGCCTTCCGCTTGCGGGCGATCCGGGGGGCCTGGATACGTTGGAAAATGACGTTCTTGGCGATTTCTCGGCTTTCCACGATGGGAAACAAGGTGTACCCTCCGCGTCCCCCGATGACGTACGGCGGACTTAATTGAGATTTGCGAACATATCGGCAGGGTCCGGCCGGTAATAAAACGGAAAGACAATACCCCTTTTCGTGCAAACAATCAAGCGGAAAAAGAGGACCGTATGTCCCTCCATAGTGCGTCGATACCCTCGCGCGTTTTGGCGGAAACCAGGGCCGGCGGGCCTCCCCTCTCCAGCCACTCGGCCCCGTGGAACCTTGCGGCAGCCTCGGCCCGGCCTCCCGATTTGATCGTATCGATCTTGGTTCCCACCCACCGGTAAGGAATGGAAAGGTCCGCCAGGTACCCGGAAATCATCCTCTCGTCTTCCCCCGGCCCCCGCCGGACGTCGACCAGCAGGTACACCTTGCGCAAAAGGCGGCAGCCGGAAAAATACCCCTCCACCAGCGCCTTCCAGGCATTCCGTTCCTCGCGGGAAACCTTCGCGTAGCCGTACCCGGGAAGATCGACGAAGGCGAACTTCCCTTCCACCTCGAAAAATGCGATGCCCCGCGTCCGGCCGGGGGTCTTGCTTACGTGCGCAAGCCGCCTGCGTCCCGCGAGCGCGTTGAGAAGGGAGGATTTCCCCACGTTCGATTTTCCGGCGAACGCCACCTGCGGAAGAGAGACGCCCGGCCACCCCTGTCCCGTCGGGTCGAAAAGAATGAAGCGGGGCGCGCCGGTCATACCGTATATTCCGTCACACGGACTCGAGTTCCGCGAAAAACTCGTCGAACGTCTTTCCCGATTCGCGGACGTACTCTACCGTCGAAACCTTGGCGATCATCTTGCCGTCTCCCAGCCGCTTCTCGCCGTAGAAGGAGAACTGGTTGAACTCCCTGAGAAACAAATCGGCGAGGTACTTCGCCTGCTCCTCGTTTTTCCCGGGGCAAAGGACGATGTAATTGGCGCCGAAACAGCGGCCGGGGATGACTCCCATGACTTCCTGGCTCTTCAGAAACTCGGCCGTCTTCTGGAGCACGAAATCGCCCCGCTTGTAGCCGTTCGACTCGTTGTATTCCTTGAAATTCGTCAGGTGCACCATCGTCATGGCGAAGGGGACGCCTTTGCCCGTCGCCGCTTCGATATGCTCTTCCGCCAGTTTCTTCATGAAGGCCAGGTTGTACAGTCCCGTGAGACGGTCCCGGTTCTCCATCTCCTGCGCGGCCTTCTGGATCTCCTGCAGGTGCAGCGTGTTGTCGATGAGCGAGGCCATCTTGTAGGCGAAGCTCTCCATGGCTTCGACGTTTTCCTTCGAAAGCGGGCGATGGCTCATCTTGTTGTCGACGCCCAGAACGCCGATCACCTTCTCCTTCGCGACCAGGGGGAAGATGGCGAACGCCTTCGACCGCAGCGAACGGACCTTGTCGTAGGGGGGGCGGAATTTAAGGTATTCCGGCACCGCCTCGGTCCCGTCCCAGAAGACTGCGCGCTTCGACCGGTAGGCCCGGGCGAAGCCGCCGCCTTCCAGCGAGATCGGAACGAAAATCTTGTCCTCGGATTCGAAGACGTTGCCCACGGAGGCCGCGCACCGCAAGAACTTCCCTTCCGCATCCGGCATCATGAGCAGGATACGGTCGACCTCGAACCGTTCCTGCGCCACGCCGAGCACCAGCGGAAGATGCGATTCGAGGAAACCGGAATACTGCATGGCGATGCTCAGGTCGTACAGCCGCATCAGGCTGTCCCCCGCCTTCTCCAGCTTGCGGCGGGACGCTTCCAACTCCTGGTTCATCATCTCCAGCCGCAAGTTCGACTTCTCCTGTTCGCGGTAATACGGCCGGATGATCATCCGGACCGCGAACGAGCTGAACGCCATAACGAGGATGGATATGACGATGCAGGTGGTGACGATGACTTTTTTCAGGCGCGTCAGCTCCGAGAAAGCCGTGCTGATCGGCTGGTCGACCGCGACGAGCCATCCGCGGTCCTTCATCACGCGGAAGGCGAGGATCTTGTTCTCCCCCAGAAAATGGTACGTGCCGAACCCTCCGTCGAACTTCTCTATCAGCTCCTGGAGCTTCACCCGGTGCATGATGTTCTTTTCGCCCAACTGCTGGATCGGCTGCTCCGCCGCGTGGAGCTCGACGACGGTATCGCCGATGTATGTCTGCGCCTCCACCAGGTTCCGGAACTTGGGGGCCATGTGAGCGACGAGGAAGCCGTTGCGGTCCATTACCCAGGAAGCGCCGAACGTCTCCACCTTCGCCGATTCCAGCAGGTCGTGGAGGGGCCGCACCGCCTCCGCGCCGGTACCGCGGATCGTCGCCAGCTGGGACGCCAGCAGCCGGGCGTTCCTCTGCGCATCCACCTTGATTGCGTCCTCGCTGACCTTGTAGACAGCCACTCCGCCCAGTCCGATCGTGAGCAGCGCGAGCACCATCGAAGCCATGATCAGCTTGAACTCGAGAGACAGGTTCGTTTTTGCGGGGGAGACTTCCCCCCCGCCCCGCGCCGGACGCCTCAGGAGTGACACCCGCTGCACCCTCCTTTCAGCAGAAGCTTCGATTCTTCGGAAGCATGGGCCTCGTGGCAAGACAGGCAGACCAGGTTTCCTTCCTTGCTCAGCTTCATCTTCCGTTCCATTTTCGGTGGAACGCCGACGGGATGCGTGTGTCCCTTGCGGGCGAAATCACCGTGGCATGAGAGGCACAGCCTGTCGCCCGGAAGCTTGACGAAGTTGTCGTTCCTTTCGGACGAGTGCGGCTCGTGGCACTTCGAGCAGGCCCCTTCCCCCACCGGCCTGTGGACCGTCTTCCTGCGCTGCACCGTCTTGATCCCTTCATGGCACATGACGCAGAGATCGCCCCCGTACCTCCGGAGCTGGAACGTCTCGGAGGAGGCGTGAGGATTGTGGCATATCGTGCATAGGCCTGCCGACATCGGGCCGTGCAGGTAGGTCCGCACCAGGTCCTTCCGCTTTTCCTCGTGGCACTTGAAGCAGAGCTCCTGCCCCCTCGCGACCACCTGGTACCGGTTCGGCCTGCTCTCGAACCTGTGACAGGGAGAACACCCTCCGACGGGGATCGGCCCGTGCACCATCCGCTGTCCGGTTAGCTCCTTGTGGCAGCCGAGGCAGAACCGCGTCGCCGCGGTGAACCCCTGGGCCTTTTCCGCCGGGGGATTGAGCTCGTGGCACTTCCGGCACGGCGCCTCGTTCTTTTCCATGTGGAAATGATATTCGGGGAAGGGCGATTCGATTCCCACCCCGATCTTCGGCGCGCGGAACAGGACCACCCCCTGGTTGACTCTCCTGCCCTTTTCGTCGATCGCCTGCAGCTCGATATAGTTCGAGCCCAGCGCAAGAGGGGTGCGGATGTAGAAGTAATCCCGCATCGTCTTCAGGCTCTGTCGAGAACCTCCGTTCAGCGACAGGGACACCCGGTTCCCCGGCCGCGTCCTGCCCACTACGTAGATCGAATCCTGGTACGTCTTGGAGAAATTCTGCGGCAGGAAAACCTGCAGCGGAAGCTCCTTCGCCAGCTTCTCTGCGCCGCTCTCCCCGCGTACGACCTTTGCGACGGCTTCCTCCAGCGTCTTGATGTCCTTCTCGGTCGCTCCGGTCGAAACGAACCGGACGAATCCTCCCTTGTCTATGACGACATGCGCGGGAATCGACTGTATATCATACGGGCGGGAGGCGGCCAGCTTGTCGTCCACGATCATCGGAAAATCGATGAGGGAGGAATAGCCCCGGTAGAATTTCCGGACCCTCGCAAGGCCGTAGACGTCGAGGTTCACGCCGATGACCTGCAGCTCGGACGGCTGGAACTTCTTCCGCAGCCTGGCTATGTCTTCGAGGGACGACACGCAGGTCGAACAGTAGATGGAGCCGAATTTCAGGAGAACGGCCTTCTTGCCGAGATAGGACTCCAGGGAGACCCTTTCCCCCGTCAGGTCTTCCCCTTCGATGGATGGCGCCGGCTCCCCTACGGCGACGGCAAGAGCGCTCCCGGCCCATAGACAGAACATCGCGGCGAGAATCGCCCCGCGGAGCGCGGCCCGCATCACCCGCTCACTTTTTCAGAACCGCCTGGATTGCTTTCTCCAGTTCCTCTTCCGTCACCCTGCCCGCCTTGGCGTAGGCGACCTTTCCCGAACGGTCCAGGATATAAAGCGTGGGGGTCCCCGCCACGCCGTACGGGTCGGCCACCTTGAACATCTCCTTGGAATCCAGTTCGTCGACAAGCACCCGGAAGGTGTACCCCTCCTGCCTGATGAAGCCGTTGATGCTGCCCGCCAGCGGCTCTCCGTCGAGCGCGATGGTGATAACGTCCAGCCCGCCCTCCCGGTATTTCTCGTGCATCTTCTGGATGGCCGGCATCTCGAACCTGCACGGCTCGCAGAAGATCGACCAGAAAACGAGGAGAAACGCCTTTTTCCCCTTATCGTCCGCCAGTCGGAACGGTTTGCCGTCCGAGTCCTTGACGCTGAAATCGGGAGCGGCCGCGCCGACCTCCAGCATCTTGATCCCCTCTATCATCCCCGTGAGAGGGGTCATCGCCTTTTCCTCCGAGAAGGCGGTTCCCGCCGAAAAAACCATTAAACAAATAAGCGTGAAGGAAAGAACCGGAGCCGTCGCGGAGATGCGCATGCTTATCTTATCCTCCTGAACTTTCGGACGAGGTTGTTTCCCGTATCCGTCACAACGACGATTTCACCGAACGATATGTTTACGAACAGGCCGCCGGGCTTCTTGAGCGGGTCCTTCCCCCCCTTGAACTCCCCGAGGGGCTCGCCCTCTTTGTCGAACAGAATCAAGCGGTTGTTCTCCGCATCCGCAATATACACCGTATACTTCCGGGGTTCAATCCGTATCCTGGAAGGGCCGCACGGCCCTTCCTCGCCCGAAAGGCGCATCGGCCAGGTTTTTATCAACACCCCGTCTATGTCGTATTTCTGCACGGTGCATCCCGGCGACGACAGCACATACAGATAGCCGAAACCCTCGTCGGAATAAGCTATGGATACCGGGTTGGTCAGTTCGGTCCCCCGCCTGCGGCGGGCGAACTTTCCCCATTCCAGAATGAATCTCCCGCCCGGATCGAACTTCTCTATGCGATTGTTTCCCGTGTCCGCAACGTATATGTTCCCTTTCCGGTCGAGCGCGATGTCCATCGGCCGGTTGAAGTCGCCGTCGCCCGATCCGAGCCGGCCGAAAGACGAAAGGTATCTGCCGTTCGAGTCGAATTTCTGCACGCGGTTGTTGAGCCGGTCCACCACGAAAAGATTCCCCGATACCGGGTCGATGGCTATCGCCGACGGCTTGTCGAAGAGACCGGCGGTGAATCCGTGCCCTCCCCACTCCCTGAGGAACGAACCCCTCCGGTCGAGGACCTGGATCCTGTTGTTCCCCTGGTCCACGACGTATGCGTTCTCCTCGCGGTCCTCGGCGGCATCTACCGGCCGATCGAAGCTTTGCCGCCCGATGCCGTAGCCGCCGACGGAATAGACCGGCTCGAAGGAGACTTCCGCGGCCGCTCCCCCCGCAACCATGGCGAACAGCGAGATTGCCGCCGCCGCAACGTATGTCGTCCGCCTCATGACCCCCTCCGCCGCCTCGCTCCGGCCCCGGGAAAGCCGGGCGGATCAGACCTTCGCGAGAACGGCTTCATTGACCGTGATCTTCGCCTTTTTCTTCAATACGTCCACGTACGCCTCGATCGACTTTCTCTTCAGGTTGGTGGCGACGAACCCCCGGATCTGCTCCTTGATCTGGGCCAACGGGATCTTCTTGCCGTTCTGCACGAACATCTCCGAGTGTTCCTTGTAGGTGGCTTCGATATCCTTGTCGGTCACGACGACGTCCTTGAGGATCTCCTTGTCCGCAAGGATGTTGATGAGGACGATCCTTTCCGTGTCCTTCCTCGCTTCGGCCAGCCATTTCGAGCCTTCGATGCCCTGCTTCTTCGCGAGCCCGAGAAGGGACCGCTTCGTGAGCTCCCGGTCGAGGATCCTTTCGATCGCCATGGGATTGCGCGCCAGCTCCTCGGACGCGTGCGACCCGCCTCCCATCGCCTGGAGAATCTTCTTCACTTCGCCGTAGGTGATCTTCTCCGCGCCGGCGGCGGCGATGACCGTGTCGTCCCCGACCTTCTCCTTCTTGCCGATTCGTTGCAGCACCGCATTTTCGACGGAAGCAGGGACCTCCTTTTTCGCGGAGGCCACGAGCCCCTCCTGGATCTTCCTGAGCTGCATGTCGTACGCCATTTTGCCCGCGCGCGATTCAGCCTCTTTCTCCGTGAGCTTCTTGTTCGCCTCCATCAGGCGTTTCGTTTCCGCCTTCATTTCTTTCTCTATGTCCTTCGACCTGGCGTCGATTTCCTTCCTGAAGAGCGCCGTGATCCACTGGTCGTCTTCGCTCTGCCGGATCAAGGTCCGGTATTCCTCCGTATTGTCCAGTCCCTTGGCCTTGGCTTCCTGCGCGAGCAGGCGGCCTCCGATCAGCCGGTCGAGGGCCTCCTTCTTCTTCTCCGCCGGAATATCCGACGCAGGCACCGCCGCGCCCCTGATCCCCAGGAATTCCCGGAGCTCGAAGATCCGGATCTCCTCTCCGTTTGCGGTACCCACCACCTCGTTTTTCACCTCCGCCGTGGAGCATCCCAGCCAAATCCCGAATGCAGCCGCGGCGACAACCACCGATCCGATGCGCCTGAATACTTCTCTCAAGTTCCTCTCCTCTCGATTATCGATCGCCGCAGCCGGAATGCCGGCTTGCGGCGGAATTCCTCGTGGCGCTCTAACGCGCAGGCTCACCGGACGGCGCCGCGGGAGCGGGCGCCGGGGCCGCCGGAGCGGGTGCGGGAGCCGCGGGAGGTGCGCCCTCCTTGACCGGCTCTTCCTTGATCGCCGCTTCCAGCTTCTTGCGCGCCTCTTCGATCTTTTTCTTTTCCTCTTCCATCCTCTTTCTCTCCATCTCCACTTTCAGCTTCTCTTTTTCGACGTCCTGCTGGGCGGCCGTCGTCCTGGCTTTTTCCGCCTCCAGCGCCGCTTTCTGCATCTCCATCTCGGATTTTACCGCCTGGGCCTCCCTGGCGGCGGCGTCCTTGATCCCCGCGGCGTCCGTCCTGGCCTTGTCCAGCTGCTCCTGTATCTTTCCGGTCTCTCCCTTGAGCTTCTCCAGCCGCGTCCTCTCGATCTCCTCTTCCTTCTTCAGCTCCGCGACTATCCCCTTCCGCTCCTGGTCCCTGGCACGTTTCACCTCATCTGCAAGCCTTGACGTCAGGCCGCGGACCGCGTCCCTGGCCACTTCCACGTCGGTCTTCCCTTCGGTGACGCCGAAGATCTTTCCTGCGGTCAATCCTCCGATAACCGTCACGTTTCCCACCCAGAGGACGATCCCCGTGGGAGGCTCGACCATGGCAAGGTCCATCGTCACCTGGGAGGAGGCATCCTTCTCCTTCCCCTTGCCGTAGCTGAGTATCTTGCCGTACAGGATCGCCTGCACGTTCATCTCGTCCCCGAGCTTCCGGACGACCTCCTTGTCGAGGATGTCGGTCCCGGTGATCTTGAGCTTCTTCATCACGTCGCGGGTGAACCGCGTGTCCTCGACGTCCGTGAATATCTTCTCGAGCCGGAGCGCCGGCACCAGCAGGGCGTCCACCGTCTTTTCCGCGTCCCTGGTTTCCGAATAGTTCTCCAGCGGGAAGATCGCCACCCGCTTGATTCGGAGGTATGTATCCCTGGCCTTGGAAGGTTGAGCGTGTTCACGGATCACCGGCCGGGAGCAGCCCGCCGCGAGAACCGTCGCCACCAGGAGCCATGCCATCCTCTTCAGGTTTTTCATGCCTCTCTCCTTGATCGTGCGCGGTATTAAAAAATGTACCGGAATACGAACCCTATGCTTTCGGACTCGTTCGGCGCGGCCGAAAACGTTTTCTTGAAGGCATAGGTGAGGCTGGCGTCCCAGTAGGGGGCGGTCCAGCCCACCTTCGCGTCGAAACTTTCGCTGTTGTCGGCGATGTTTTTCTTGTCGTACTTGACGGTCGTGTCGAAAAGGAGCTGGCGGTACTTGTAGGAAGCCTTCACGCCGAAGTTGGTCGTGATGTCCGGCGGGAGATCGTCGTTGCTCGTGTCCGTCGCCTGGCGGGTGACGTCGAATCCCACCATCCAGCCCGGTAAAGGATCGCGCCAGGTTAGGTTCGCCGACGTGCTGTCCGTGCGGTTGATATTGTTCGCAAGCGAATCCTCCTTGCGGGCGTAGGTGTGGGACAGGAGGGAATTGATGTTGTTCGTTTCGATCGGCTTGTAGGTCAGGACGACGCGGAAATCCCGAATCTCGCTCTTTACCCTCGTAACCATGTCGTTCTTGAACGCGATTTCGTAGGAAGGGTCTATCGTAAGCCGGATTTCCTTGATCGCCGCGTTGGCCTTCAGGTTGTACCGGGTGTCGATCGCGGACTTCGCTCCCCTGGTGAAGGTATCGTTCTTGTCGTAGGAAAAAGACGCTCCGAGCGTAGGAAGTATCTGCGCCACCCAGGACCCCGTCCATTCCTCGTTTCCCGAGGACGTGTTCTTTGTCAGGTCGAACGGATGATCCTCGACGGTATCCTTCTTGAGGTATTTAACGTAAAAATCGAAGACCCTTGAATATTTCGCCCTGAGATCCACCGTGTACGTATCTTCCGTCTTCTTGTTGTCGTCCGCGGTGTGCCGGGCCTCCGTGACGGTCCTCCCGGCATCCGCCTTGAGGTCGTAGGGCTCTCCGATCTTCTGGCTGCCCGTGACCTTGTACGTGCCGGTAAGGTTGTGTTCTCCGGACACGAAATTCTGCTTGAGCTCTCCGTCGAAGGACGCATCGACCGTAGTGTCCCTGAAGGGGCGCAACGAGATGAGGTTCTTTACGGTCTGCGTCTCTTCCTCTTTCTGGTTTTTCGCCCCTCCCGCCGACAGGAGGGTGGCTCCGCTATTCTTTTCCACCTTGTACTGGATATCAAGCTTGATCTTGTCGGAGATGAAGTGGCGGACGCTACCCGTCCCGCTGACCTTTTCATCTTCCGTGTCGGAATCCGCCCTCAGCAGGTCGTCGTTAAGATTCCGCGTATAATCCCCTTTCAGGTCGAGCCATTCGTACGGCCGGTAATTGGAAGACAGGTTCCACGACGTCTTTCTGGCGTCGGTCGTTCCCTCCTGGAAATTCGTTTCCAGCGTATATTTCCCCTTGAAATCCGGGAGCCTCCTCGGCGGGACGAGGAAGACCTCCATGAAATAGGTGTCGGTGATGGAAGGAGTCCGGCCAGGTTCGTTCGAATCCTCGATCGTCCTCTTCGCTCCGGCGTTCCAATAGGATCCCTTGTACCCGAGGGAGACCGACGGGAAGATCTTCGTCGTGTCCGGCCCCATCGAATCCCGGGACTTCTCCACCTTGAATGTCACCTCGTTCTGGATGACGGGCGCGAGGAATCCCTTGTACTTCAAGTCCAGCGTGTTCTTCGACCGGTCGGTCCGGGTAGTACCGGTCGCGGTCTTGTCCGTGATCCAGTCCATCGTCAGCTCGTAACTCCCGCTTATCAATCCCGCACCCTTCGCGGTGCCTTCCGAAATCGTAAGGATCGCTACCGCAACGATCAACAGATATCCCGCTCCGCGGCTCACCTGGACCGTTTCCACCCGATGGTTCTCCGGGGGAACAGGAAAACGAGCCCCGGGAGAAGCAGGACGACGCATCCCGCTGCGAGTTTCTCCGCGGGGGACGTGCCCGTGACCGACTCCGCAAGGAGGACCGCGGGAACGAGGACCGCCCTTGCCGCCGCGCGCAGCAGGGGCCGCTCCGCCATGAAGGCCGCGAGCGGGGGACTCACCCGGTAATAAGCGGATACCACCGCCCTCCCGGCGGGGTTAGTCAGAAGCCGGGCGTCACGGAAACGCCGGAAAACCTGCACCTCCGGCGCCATCGGAGAACCGTACGCCGCCGTCGCGATGAAGCACCCGCTGATGAAAAGGGAATCGTGGAAGGGGAAGACGTTTTTCCAGGTGGCGGAAGCCGTCTTGGTCGACGGGGGATTCGTGTCGCGGTAGGTGACGGTCACCGTGTCGCTGTTCTTCACCAGGATGACCTTGGGCGAACCGGAGCTGTTCGTGGCGGACTTCGAAAAGCCGAACGTGCCGCGGTAGACGTTGTCCGTGCCCCTGGCAAGCGACAAGGTGAAGCCCGTCCCGTCCGATGAACTGGTGACTGTGACATCCAGCGACGCTGCGACGGAGTTCTCGTCTACAAGAGTAACGTTCGCAACTGTCGTGTCGTTGATATAGATCGACTTGTCGAGCGTCAGGGTGGCGCCGGAGCCGAACCTGACCGCGCCGGAATTCTTCGTACCGAACCACACGTTGGATGAGCCGTCTCCGCCGGCGGATATGAGGTCGTTGACGGCCGGTCCGTTCACCGGACTGGATGCGTTCCGAGTGAACGTCATGGTCGCGAAACCGATCCGCGCCAGGTCGGCGGCCCCGATGCCGGCGGCGTTGTCCTTGGGGATGGCCGTGTTCAGCAGGACGTTCGGGTCGATCCTGGCCGCACCTCCCAGTGCCGACTCCGACGTGCCGACGGGGTCGCCGTAGGACACCCAAACGATATCTCGCGTCTGCCCCGTGTTCTGGAACCCGATCCCTGTCGGCTCGATGAATCCCGACGAGCCGTGCGCTCCGGCGCTTGTGAACGACGGGGGGAAGTAGACGAGTGAGGTCAGAGTATTGTCCCCCGCAAGGTCGAAGGGATTGTACCGGTCGGCTTGTACATTCGGGTCGGTTGAGGAAGGATCGCCGCGGTCGAATGCGAAAACACCGCGGTCTGTCGCGACCCAGAGGAATCCGGTCCTGTCGATCGCCATGGAGTTGATCGAAGCCGGCGGATTGGAAGCCTCGGACAGCGCCGTAATCTTCTCGAACGCCAATGCATCGAATGTGGTGCCGTAAAGGCTTAGGACGGAATTGTCGGATTCGCGGAAATTCCGGTATATGTTCCCGGCGGACGTTCCGATATAAATAAGGTCCAGGGACTGGTCCGTCGAAAAGACGTTGTCGAATTCCAGGCAGGTGATCTGCTCTCCAGGTAGAAGGGGAACCTTGAAGGTCAGGTCCGAATATCTAAGGGCGCTGGGCTGATTGGTCCCCGTATCGGTGATGGCCGCGAACTGGCTCCCCCCCCCGATCCATTTCGTCAGGTCGCGCGCGATCCGGATACTCTTAACATTCAGGATGGAAGGGACCAGCGGATAAACCTCGTCGCTGCGGACCTGGTCGAGCCTGACCTTCGCCACTGTCTGATCGGTCCCGACCCACATCGAGCCGGTCGAGGGTTCATACGCCATCGCCTGTATGCGGGAGGAGCGCAGCAGGGACGAATTGATCTGCGTCCAGGCGTTAATGCTGAAAATCCATATTCCCTGGTCCGCCGTGCCGATCCATGTCCTGTTCGAGCCGTCGAATGCGTAGGAAAGCGTCTTGTTCGTGTTCAGCGTCGGCTGCGGGTCGGTGGAACGGCGCACGGACCAGTAGGGAAGTTCGACCGCAAGGTCGAAGACCGCGTTCACGATCCGGGTGACTATAGTGACGATGAAATTCCTGATCGTCAGGACGAATCCGGAGTCGAAGAGGTGGTTCGTGGAGGAAGTGTTTATCGTCGGGGAGGAGTTCGTGCGGTTCTGGCCGTCAACCGGCAGGGTCCGGGAGAAGACCTGGCCCGATGTGGAGAAGAAATCGCTCGCGACGCCGAATGCGGAATCTCCGATCGAGAACGGCTGGAGAAGGTGCGGCGTCGGGCTTGCATCGGAAAGATCGGCTTCCATCACGGAAAGCGCCGGGAAGTTCGAGTCGTTGTTAACCGCGAATGCCGCGCGCCCGGAGGCCATCTGCTCCGCGTCCACGCGCCATATGAGCACGCCGTTTCCGGGGAGATACCGGTCGAAAAGGGCCGCATCCGGCCCGTCTTTTCCCCTGAGTTCCAGGAGGAAGTATTG
>JACRCO010000055.1 GCA_016218975.1 Deltaproteobacteria bacterium | reverse complement strand
GGGGAACGCAATGAGCAGAAACAGGACATGGATCCGCGCCATGGACGCAAGAAAAGCAAGTAGCGTGCCTTAAAAAAGCTCTTGGTTTTTAGATGGTTACGATTTGGAGAGCGTCAGAGAAGTGTCGCGGTCGAATCGGAAATACGGATAAATGACGGTCGCGAGCCCCTCAGGAGACGTTTGAAGGGGCCATCAATCCTTTCTTCTTTATTTTTTCGGTGAGGGTCGTCCGGTTGAGGCCCAGCAGCGCCGCCGCCTTGTTCTTCACCCCGCCGGATTGCTGAAGCGCGTGGATTATAAGGGATCTTTCGAACATGTCGATCGTGCCGTTCAGGTCGATCCCCGACTCCTTCCACAGCGATTCGACCTGGAACCCGCCCGGGATCGTTTGCGCAACGGCCTTCAGCGTCCCCCTGCCGTTCCCTCCGTTCGACTGGATATGCTCCGGCAGGTCATCCACCTCGATCATCCCCCTCTCGTTCAGGATGATCATCCGCTCTACCGCATTTTCCAGCTCCCGGACATTGCCCGGCCAATCATAACCCCTCATCAGCCGTGATGCATCGGTAGATACTTTCAGGGGGGCTTTCTTCTTCTTTCTGGCGAATTCGTGCAGGAAGTGATCCAGCAAAAGAAGTACGTCGTCGTCCCTTTCTCTCAAGGGGGGAATCTGGATCGGGATTACGTTCAGGCGATAGTAAAGGTCTTCGCGGAATTTTCCTTCGTTCACAGCTTCCTTAAGATCCCTGTTCGTCGCGGCGAGGATCCGGACGTCGACCTTTATCGTCCTGGTGCCGCCTACCCGCTCGAATTCCCTCTCCTGGACCACCCGCAGCAGTTTGACCTGGAGCGGATACGGCAGTTCCCCGATCTCGTCGAGGAATATGGTCCCGCCGTTTGCGAGCTCGAAGCGCCCGACCCGCGTGCTGATCGCGCCAGTGAACGCCCCCTTCTCGTGCCCGAACAATTCCGACTCGACGAGGTCCTTCGGTATCGCTCCGCAATTGATGGGAACGAACGGGTTGCTGACGCGGGAGCTGTTGAAGTGGATCGTCTTGGCGACGAGCTCCTTCCCCGTTCCGCTTTCACCGGATATAAGCACTGTGCTGTCGGTGTCGGATATCTTCTCGATGATCCGGTAGAGGCTCTGCATCCGGGGGGAATTCCCGATGACCTTCCGGAAATTGAACTTTTCCTTGAGCTGCTTTTTGAGGGTTGCGTTTTCCTTCTGAAGCCTCTGAAGATCCAGGACCCTGTTGACGATGATCAACAGCTCATCGAGATTGAAAGGCTTCGTTATGTAGTCGAAAGCGCCGAGGCGCATGGCCTCGACGGTGGTTGAGATCGAGCCGAACGCCGTGATGACTATGGAAGGAATGTTTATCTGAAGGGCTTTGACCTCACGCAGGACATCGAGGCCGCCCATTCCCGGCATTACGAGGTCGACGAAGAAAAGGTCGAACCTTTGCTGCTTCATAAGGTCGAGCCCGGCTTGGCCGTCGGATGCGCCGGTTACTTCGAATCCGTGGCTGTTCAGGAATTCCGAAAGGAGGTCGCGGATGGACTCGTTGTCGTCAACGACAAGGATGGAATACATTCATTCCCCCGGAATTCCCATGTGGGACGACGGCGCTGCAGACAGGGTCCACCCCCCGGAATGCTCAATTTACATATTTCCGGTGCGTCTTGCAAGAAAATTATATTTTAAAATACTGCATCATATTGTATCCATTACAAATTTTATTGTTGCATTTGATTACAGAAACCGATACTGTTACGGTTGTGTAATTTTACTTCCAACTCCTCTGCAATCCCATACACAATAAAACACAGTTTCAAAGTTAAGTTTTATCTTATCTGCCCGGGAAGTTCCATGTCGGTAAAACAACTACCGGGGGGGCCAGGTCGGGATGGCCTTTCGCCGGCACGCATCTATCAGGGAGCCGGGTAGATTATTACCGGAGAGGCGGTGTCCGAAAGGACCCCCCTGTCCCATTCCTCGACCGTTATGGGCGCCCTGCCGCGGACCGCGGACCCGCCGATGATTCTCCCTTGACGTGCCGGCGCTGAACCGCCTCCGCCAGCCTGGTATTCGTAGGCGCCGATATCCGGACCGGCGCCCTGCGTTCTTGCCACGTTATCCAGGTCGTAAGAAGTCGCGGTCGCCGGATTGGCTTGATCGATGGCCGGCGACACGGACTGAATGCGGTAGTCGTGTCCGTCAGCGTATACGAAGAACGGATCGCCGTACGACATGTTGCCGCCGGTTTCTATTCCCTTCGGCGAATTGAAATACGGATAGTTGTAATACGAGCCGTCGTTGTCGTCGGGCATTATCGAATCGTAGATATGAAGTCTGGCGCCGGATGTCGGAGCCAGGTTGATATACATGGTCTGGCCGTTACCCGATGCGTTGTTCCCCCACAGGATGGAGTTCCGGATGTATTCGTCGACGGTCCGGATATCCGAAAAATAGATCCCCCCGCCCGAGGCCGCCCGGTTGAATGCGATGGTGGAGTTGTTGACCACAACCGGGTTCAACGCGGGGTAGATCCCACCGCCGTTTGTGCCTGCGTTGTTGTTCGCAATGAGGCTGTTGTTCAGGGTAATGGTGCTTCCGCTCACCGCACTTATGCCGCCTCCCCTCGCAGCGGCCGTGTTTCCGGTTATCGTCACACGGTCGAATACGACGTCGCTGTTGGTCATTATGCCCACTCCCCCGCCGTCCCGCGCGGTGGTGTTTCCGGATATCACCGTGTTCGAAACCGTCACGTCGCCCACGATGTCGACGTAAAGGCCGCCGCCGTCTCCGCTGGCCGAGGTGGCCGTGTTGTTATATATGCTGGAATTGCTGAGAACAAGGCTGGTCGCATTGGAAACCCTCATGCCAGCACCCGGAGCGTTGGCGGTATTCGAATATATTTCCGTGTTGTCCACCGCCAGGTTCGTTGCATATTGCGCATAGATCCCGTTGTAATTGGTGCCGACGCTATAAATCCTGCAATTCCTGATCGTATAGGAAGCCGACGAAACGTTCGTGAAGACGCCGTACCTGCCGCCGGTGATGCCGAACCCGTCGATCGTCACGCCATCCGCCTGTAGCCACACGGAATCGAGCGAGCCTGACCCGCTGGAGGTAACCGTCATGTCCGGCCCGCAGACCGACTTGACGGTCTTGCCGGTATCCACCGGCGCGGTGGTGTTGAGCCAGATCCTTCCGGAGTACGTCCCCGGGTAGACCAGCACGGTCCCGTTCTGCGGCGCCGCATCGACCCCCGCCTGGATGGTTGAGTACCACGGGGCGCTCCCTCCCGACGGGCGCACGCCGGTGGTTGTGGCCGAACTGACCACCGTCAGGGTCCTGTCCGTAAACGCCGCATCGCCGATCGCATCCATGGTGCCGTTATTGGCTGTGAAACGATAGATGAGGACGCCGTCCCCCGCATAGGGGATCGCCCGCGTGGTCTTGTAGATCTTCCCCGTCGTGCACCCCCCCGGGGATTCTTCCGTCAGGTTGATCCACTCCCCCGGACCCTCGTAGCTCCCGCTGTTGTCCAGGTCGATCGCCACCTGGATGTTCGAACTCCCCGAAGCGGGACACTGGTCGTTTATGTCCGTGTATTTCACCTTGAACTCGAAGTCGCCGTTCGCCAGCCCCAGCGCCGGCTTGACCCCGTCCGTCCGGCACCCCTCCGGCACCCAGTCGAGCACGGGTGGAATGTTCGTCGAAGAGAGGACCGTAAGGGTATGGTTCGATGTGGGATCTCCCGTGGCCGGGTTCCCCGCAGTGTCCGTCGCCGTGAACCAGTAGCTATGGTCCCCCTCCTCGGGGTACGAGACGGTCCCTGTATAGATCATTCCCGTGCCGCAGTCCCCCCCCTCGGAATCCAGCAAATATTGCGAGCCGTCGATCCAGAAGTTCACACCGTTCCCGTCGGGGCAGTTCCCCTCGGTGTCCGTGTACTTCACCCGGATGTTGAAGTCCGTCCACATCCCCGCGACGTTCGGGTTCACGCCGTCCGATTCGTAGTTCGGCTCCCCGGTCCAGGAGAGGACGGGGGAATTGTTCAACAGCACGAGCGTCTGCTCGCCCGTCGGCAGGCCCGTGGCGGCGAGCGCGGCGTTGTCCGCAGCGTCGAACTTGTACCGGACGATGGCGCTGCCGATGTTCGTGATTACCAGGGTCTTCGTGTAGATCTTGCCGTGATAGCTGTTTCCGCCGGTATTGTCCGCCGCGACCATGGCGTAGGCTTCCTCGAAAAATCCATTGTTGTCCGTGTCGAGGAGAACCCGGATGTAGCTCGGGAGGTTGTTGTTGTTGTCGGAATAGCTGACCCGGAAGGTGAACCGGCTTCCCGATACGCCGGAATCGGGGCTCACGCCGTCCGAGGTGTAGCCCGTTTCTCCCGTCCAGGCAAGCGTCGGCGCCGCGTTGAACACCTGGCCGGCCATGGTGGCATAAGTCCGGTCGATCCGGTTTGCCGATGTGTGGCAGGAGGCCGTGCAGCCGATGTTGTTGACGCTGTTCCCGTAAAATGTGGTGCCGTCCCTCAAGGCAAGCGTCAGGCCAAGGGGGATGGGAGGCGCGGTCAGATCGCTCGAGTCCCTGAAGGAAAGCGTGGTGTTGTAATAATACATGACGAGCCCCGGCGGCGTTCCCGCGATCGATCCGTCGTTGAGCATCGCGAGGCGCGTGCTGCCGTGGACGTTGTGGCACTGCGGGCAGCTTACCGCGCTGTTCCCGCTCGACCTCCAGTCGGATTTCCAGGCGGAGTTATTGTTGTAAACCAAATGATATCTATGGTAGTTGGTTCCCCCGTTCCTCATGTTCGAATTCGTGTCGGCCGAGTCGTAGAAGACGTTCGAATAGTGGCACTGGACGCACAGGCGGTAACTGCTGTCGTTGTTCTGGCTCGCCAGTCTCGGAATCACCAACGGTTCCTGGCTGCTCACCTGCTTGAGCCTGTAGCCCTGCCGATAAGCGCCCTGCGCGAACCCCTGCGTGCCGTACGTCCGCGCAACGTTATCGATGTGCCGCGCCGTGAATTCGTGGCAGGACTCGCAGCCCATAGGACGCGTCGCGCCGCCCACCAGCGGCGGCGGGAAAAGGCCGCCTTTCGAAGCATACGCCTGGCTCGCCGGGAGTCCGTGCCCGGTCTTGTAATACCCCCACCCGGTCCCGTAAGGATACGAGCCGCTCTCGTTCCCCACCACGTTCGGAGCGGTCACCCCCCCGATCGACGAAGGCGATTCGTCGTGGCAGGAGGCGCACCACTTCTCCTTGCCGCTCTTCAGTGAATTGTCGGTGTTGTACACCCGCGCAGTCCAGTTGTTCTTCGCCCCGACGTTCAGGTCGCTCACCCCGTTGTACGTCCCCCCGGGGCTGTGGCAGGCGTTGCACGCAGCGGTGTTGTCGAGCGCAAGGTTATCTGAAAAGAGGGGGATGCTCGACGCGTTATGGCAGGCGGAACATGCAAGGGCAAGCTGCATCCCCGTACCGCCCACGTGCGTCGGATGGGACCCCAGAAGCCCGTGGCACGTCGTCGACGTACCGCAACCGGAACCGCTCCCTCCGTGCCCGAACCCGTTTTCGTGCGAATGGCACGATTTGCAGCTCGAGCCCGGCGCGTTGTCCACGTTCGCGTGAAGCGGGTCGGAGCCCCCGCCGTTGAACCGGAAATGCGTCGTCTGCGTGTGGCAGACCTCGCAGACCCCATCGTACGTTCCGTCCCCGTCCGCGTAGGACCGGGCGCCCGTCTCCCGGAACAGCCGCACCGCCTTGCTCCCCTCTGAGGGAGTGGTGATCCCGCTCTTTACGTTCTTACCCATGATCACGGCGAACGTGTTCCCCGCTGTAACCCATGTAAGGTCCATGGGGCCTTCGACGGAAAGCGAGTTCGCCGTATTGGAGGCGATCTTGTAAACATGGTAGACGTCGTCCGAATTGGGGACGACAAGGTACCCCGCGTAAACGTTGTCGGCCCATCCCATCCCCGAAGCGTTGATCGCATTGTCGGAGACCGATACGACCGTCCCCGTATCCAGGTGCGTGTCGCTCCCGTAACCGATTAGCTGCGCGGGCTGGTGCGGATCGTGGCACGTCCGGCATTCCATCGACCAGTTCCCGTAACCGTTGTCGATGGAAATGCTCGAGTGCGTCCGCACGAACGGCGCCTCGACGCCGTTGTGGCAATACCGGCAGAGGTTGTTGTACGGAGTGTCGTCGATGTTCACCGGCGCCTGGAACGCCCAGTCGGGAAGAAGGTCGTCGTTTCGGCTGTCAACGAAGTGGCAGGAGACGCACTCCGTATCGTTCAGCTCGATGTGCGGGTAGATCCGCATCGTCTGCGTGGACGACCGGAGCCCCGGAGAATACGACCTGATCCACGGAGAGAGCGCCGGATCGAACGGCCCGGCCCCGGAATGCGGCGGCACGCCCGCGAGGAACGCGACCAGAAGGAACAGGACTCCAGGTTTCGCCCGTCCGTGCATGTCAGCGCCGCGCCGCCTGTCGCGTCATCGTGTTGTCCGCGCGATCCCTTTCCGCTTCCTGCGCAACCTGCGCCATCCGTACAGAAGAAACACCCCGGGGAAAATCCAGCCGGCGGCGGAAATCCCGCCCGGACGGGAATGCACCGCCATCGAGCACCCCCCGCCCCCGCCCGAAGAGGAAAAGGTCATCGGGGCCCCTCCGCTATCCGCGCCCGAGCCGCCCTGCGGGGTGTTCCCGAACACCTCCAACTTGCCCGTGTTCAGGGAGGCAACCATCAGACGGTCCGTCGCCCGGCAGTACGCGATGCCCATCGGCGTACGCACCGGGTGAGCCGAATCGAACACCCCGCGAAGGAAACTGCCGTTCGAGCCGAACACCTGAACGACGTTCTGATAGGAATCCGCGACGTAGATCCTTCCGCTCCCGTCCACAGCCACGCCCATCGGCCGGATGAACAGCCCCTGGCCTTCCCCGTATCCGCCGAAACGGCGGCGGAACGTGCCGTTCCGGTCGAACACCTGGACCCCGGCCCCGCGGTATCCCGTAGGTGTGGCCTTAAGATCCGAAACGATCACTTCCCCCGCGCTTTCGTCGAGAGTAACGGACACAGGGAAATTCAGGTTCCCGTCCCCGCTTCCCTGGCCGCCGAAGGAATACAGAAAATACCCCGCGCTGTCGAACACCTTGATCCGGTGGTCCTTGCTGTCCGCAACGAACGCGTAACCGTTGGAATCCACAGCCACCGCGGTCGGATAGATCAGCTGCACGGCGCCGCGACCCAGCGAAAGGACCGGGGAAAGATTGCCGTCGTAGACGTCCACCGACTTCGAGCCGGTGTTGCTCACGTAGATCCGCCCCCACGGGTCCACCGCGACCCCGGTCGGCTTGTTAAGGCCGGTAAGCTCCCGCTGGAACGACCCGAACTTGTTGTAGATGTGAAGACGCCCGCCGCTCGATTCCGTGACGTAGACGTTTCCGCTTGCGTCCACGGCTACACCCGTCGGCGTAGACATGTTGCAGGCAATCGAAAGGCTTACGGACTGGGGTATCTCGGCCGAGGAAACGATGGCGGCATCGCACAAGGCGAGGAAAAGGACGATTGAAATAATACCATTGAATATCAACTGTTTACGAGTGCATATACGGGTGCGTTCGATCATACCCGCGTGTTCACGCATAGGTACGGATTCCCGTCGAATTACCGAAACATGCACAGCCCTTATCCCCCGCCGATCCCGGTTCGTATTTCTTACCGGGCTTCGACTGCGCCGCAGCCCACCCACTAATACATTCGGATTTGGCATTATGATACTTAAGTAAATAAGTAGACATTTCAAGGGAAAAAAAATTTAGATATAATATAATTAATTACATTAATAACGAAAATTGTTTCCCTCAAAAGCCATCCGGCCAACACAAGGAAAAAAACCACTCTCGGGAAACCGCATTTTTCACCTTTTGGACCATCCATTTCCATTTTACATCCCGTTTTTATTGACGGAATAACGCCTTACATGTTCGACCGCCGTATTATTGCAACAAATCCGGCGGTTTCGGCATCGCAATCGAAAAAATCCATCCGTTCCGATGTATTCCGGACGTCACGGCAACATTGCGGAACGGCTGACGGATTTCACGAGGATGGCCGGTCTCCCGATGGAAAAGCGGCTCCAATGCGTCGATAAACTTCCGGGGCTTGCGATAGGCGTCCTCGGCGTTCCAGCCGCCCTGATCGCGGCCTACTGGTGGAATCCCGTTCTCTCCCACGACATCGCCGAGACTTTCAGCATAATCGTAGCCTGCGGCGTCTTCATGCTGACGTGGAATGCAAGGAAATTCATAGACAACCACTACTTCATTTTCCTGGGGATCGCATATCTTTTCGTCGGGTTGATCGACTTCCTCCACACGATCTCCTTCGCCGGGGTATTTTCGGCGCAACACCACAGCGATTCCATCGAACTGTGGTTCGCGGCCAGGTATCTGCAAAGCTTCGCCCTTCTTGCAGCCCCCTTTTTCGTCTCGCGGAAAACCAGTCCGTCGCTCGTTTTCGCGGGATTCCTCTCCGCATCCTTCGCACTCGCAGGCATGGTGCATTACGGTATATCTCCCGATTTCTACGTCGCCGGCAGGGGAATCACGCCCGCCAAGCACATAAGCGACATCATCGTCTCGGGAATGCAGGTCCTCTCCATCGGCCTTCTTTGGCGCGTCCGTGAAAAATTCGATCCCGAGGTGTTCCGCCTCCTCGTAATGTCCGTGATCTTCTCCGTCGCCGCGGAACTTTCCGCCGTCGTTTACATGGACGCTTTCGTCTACAACAGCGTGATCGGGCATTATTTCAAGGTCATCTCGTTCTATCTCGTCTACAAGGCGCTGATCGAAACCGGCCTTGTGCGCCCCTACGACCTGATGTTCCGGAACCTGAAACAAAGCGAGGAAGAGATCCGCGCCGCGCGGGACGGGCTGGAAATGCGGGTCGCCGAGCGGACGGCGGAGCTGCGAGCCGCGAACATCCGGCTGGAACTGGAGCTTGCCGAGCGAAAGCGGGCGGCCGGAATGCGGGAGATGATCCTCGACCTTCTCCAGCGCACCGGCACGGCGGGAAGCGTCAAGGAGTTCCTTTCGATCCTTGCGTCGTTCCTGAAGGAACGTTTCGGGACCGATGCGATAGGGATCAGGTACAACCGCGGTGCGGACTTCCCTTATCTCGTGACGCTCGGGTTTTCGCAGGAGTTCGTTCGGGCGGAAATGAGCCTGTGCCCCCTGGAATGCACGTGCGGAGCGGTGATCTCGGGCCGTTTCGACCCGTCGCTGCCTTGCTTCACCTCCAACGGATCCTTCTGCACCGGAAACGCGTCGGAGCTTCTCGCCGAAAGCGAGGCGATGAAGACGATCGTCACCCGGGGAAGGTGCGTGCGGGATGGGTACGAATCCATCGCGCTGATACCGTTGCGGCTCGGAGATGCGACCTACGGCCTGCTCCAGTTGAACGACCGCCGCAACGGGCTGTTCCAGCCGGAAATTCTTGCGCAGCTCGAGCGCATCGCGGAGAACGCCGCGGCCATGCTGGCGCGCCTTGTCGCGAGGGATGCTCTCCGGGAAAGCGAGGACCGCTTCCGGTCGCTCGTGGAAAATTCGTCCGTGGGCTTTCTGATCGTGGTAAACGAACAAATAATTTTCTGGAACCAGCGTTTGGAGCGGCTTTTCGGAAGGATCCGCGAAGGGCTGCCGTTCCTGGATCTCGGCGAGGCGCATCCGGAGGATTTCCCGAATTTCGGGAAACTCTGCGGAGCTGCGGATCTTCCCGTTTCGAACGGGAAGGACGCCGTTATCCGGTTCTTCATTCCGGACAGCGGGACCGGCCGCAGGGAGGTCCGCTGGATGAACTGCCGCGCAAACCCGATCGTGTTCCGGGGGCGTACGTCAATCCTAGTGGAGATGGTCGACATCACCCGCGTAAAGGAGCTCGAGCACGCGGTTAACGTCCGGGAAAAACTCGCCTCGCTCGGACAGCTCGCCGCCGGCATCGCTCACGAAATCCGGAACCCCGTCTCGGGGATCAACATCAACGTTTCCACGCTGGACACGCTATGCGGTCGCGCCGAAGGACTGGACCCCGACGAACGGGAGAAAATCCGGGAGGTAATCGCACAGGCGAGGGCCGCTTCGAACAAGATCTCCTCCGTCATCGCGCGCGTGATGGGATTCTCCAGGCCCGCGCCGCCCAGGTTGGAGCGGGTCGATATCAACCGGATTCTCCATGACTCCCTGTCCCTTCCCGAGATCGCGAACCGAAGGCGCGGGGTCGAGTTCCGGGAGCGCATCTCCGCCGAGCCGCTGTATTGCCGGGCCGATGCCGCCCTCATGGAGCAGGTACTGCTCAACCTCGTCATGAACGCTCTGCAGGCGATGGAGAACGGTTGCGCTACGAAGCTTATCACCATAAGCGCGGCGCGGGAGGGAGACCGGGCGGTCCTGCGGATCGGGGACTCCGGCCCCGGAGTTCCCGAGCACTTGCGGAACAAGATCTTCGAGCCTTTCTACACAACGCGGAAGGAAGGTCATGGAATCGGCCTCTCCTTCTGCCACCGCATCGTCATCGACCACGGCGGAGGCATCTCGGTAGGCGCGTCCGAGTCCGGCGGCGCCGAATTCCGCATCGCTCTTCCGCTGGAAGAAGGAAGGAGCCCGGCATAGAAGCGTACAAGGTCTTCATCGTGGAAGACGAGGAAAGCGTACGGGAAGGGATACGGATCGCCCTCGAACACGTGTACCGCCTGCGGGGCTTTGCGGATGCGGAATCCGCTGTGGAAGCCGTGAAGACGGACCCTCCGGATCTCATCCTGATGGACATAGGGCTTCCCGGGATGAGCGGGGTCGATGCCATACGCGCTGTAAAGGCGATCCGGCCCGAATTGCAGGTCATCGTCATCACTGCGTACGAAGACGTGCAGACCGTGGTCTCCGCGATGAAGAACGGCGCGTTCGATTACGTGGTCAAGCCGCTTCATTCGGAGACGCTTGAAACCGTCATCGGAAATGCGCTGAACGCCGTCCGGCTCCAGAGGGAGGTGCACGAGCTCCAGGCAAGATGCCTGCAGGATAACGTTCCCCTGTTCGTCGGCGAGAGCAACGCGATCCGGGGCGTCATGGAGTTCGTCGAGTCCGCAGCCGGGAGCCCCGACACGCCGGTGCTGATCCTGGGGCCGACGGGAACGGGAAAGGAGCTCGTCGCAGCCGCGATCCACTACCGCAGCCCCAACTTCCGCGGACCGCTGATCAACGTCAATTGCGCCGCCATACCGAAGGAGCTCCTCGAAAGCGAGCTTTTCGGTTATGAGAAAGGCGCCTTCACCGGGGCAAGCCACCTCGGGAAGAAAGGGCTCGTGGAGGAAGCATCGGGGGGGACGCTCTTCCTGGACGAGGTCGGCGACCTGAGTCCGGAGGCGCAGGCGAAGCTGCTCCGCTTCCTGGAACACGGCGAGTTCTACCGCGTCGGAGGGACCCGCAAGCAGAAAGCATCCGCCCGCATCGTCTCCGCGACGAACAAGGACCTGGAGGGGCTCGTCGCAAAGGGAGCATTCCGCGAGGACCTCTATTACCGCCTTGCCGTCGTAAGGGTGGCCGTGCCTTCCCTTTCCGAACGTCGCGAGGACATCCTTCCGATCGCCAGGTATTTCCTCGTGGAGTATTCGCGCAAGTTCGGCAGGACCGTCACCGGTCTATCCCCGGAAGCCGAGAAGGCGCTCGTCCAACATTCGTGGGACGGCAACGTTAGAGAACTGCGCAACGTAATGGAGAGGGCGGTCCTAACGGGCAAGGAGCCCGAGATCGCCGCCGCCGAGCTACGGCTGGGCCTGCGCCGTGACGGCAATATGGCGGGCATCGCCGCCCCGCCGCTGACTGCCTGCGGAGTCGACCTTTCCACGGTCCAGGAATCGATCGAGAAGCATTACATAGGGGAAGCGCTTCGGATCGCAGACGGCAACGAAACGAAAGCCGCCCAGTTGCTCAACATAAACTACCACACCTTCCGGTACCGAAAGAAAAGACTCGGTCTCTGACTTAACCAACCCGCATTTCCATGAGGGCTTCCGTTCCCCGAAATAGAAAAACTTCCAGATCCCGATGAAATATCTTATAGATCCATCTCCGCCCGCCGCGCGTAATCCCGTCCCTGCTTAATCCGGCCCCCCGAAATAATTGCGGATTCTCCCGTTTTTCACCTTGGCATGCCCCGTGCGTTACCACCTGCAAACCGAAGTTCGCGGAGGCGTCATGGAAAATTCCCGGACATTCAAAGGCTCGATATTCGCGGCACCCCGATCAATGTGCCGGCGACGAACCGACCGGCGTTTTACGGGCGCAAGGATCGCAATCGTGGAGGACGACGAGGCGCTGCGGGAAGCCATTGCATTATACCTGCGCGAAAAAGGTTGCTTCGTGGAGAATTTTGCGTGCGTGGAGGACGCATCCTCCGCCGGCGGATTGGAACTATACGACGCGGTGATCAGCGACTACCTGCTGCCGGGAGAAGACGGCCTCTCCTTCCTGCGCCGCGTGCGCGAGACGTCGAAAAACGTGTTCACGATCCTGATAACCGCTTTTGCGGCCTGGGATCTCTCGGAAGACGCGATGCTGGCAGGCGTTGACATTTTCATACCCAAGCCGTTCTCGGCGCTGGAACTGGATAGCGCGCTGCAGAGAATGGCCGAAAGGAGAGAATCGGAGGACGGCGACCTTCCCCTGGTGAACGGATGAACGGAAACGGAAAGGGATTATCGAGCAGCGAACATGGCATCAGGCGCGAAAGAAAGGAGAAAGTCATGAACGCGCGTCGAACTTCTTTACTGGCGGCAGTGGTGCTGGGTATCGCGGTGCTTGTATCGGGACCCGGGCAGACCCTCGCCGCGATGGACCCCGGCGGCATACCGCATTACTTCGGCCCGTATCCCAACTGGGCCTACAGCCCGCTCCCGACCGGCCCTGTCGCAACCGTCACGGTCACCGCAGGGGGCGGCGGATATTCCGCCGCGACAACCGTTGATATCGTGGATATCTATGGAAGCGGCAGCGGCGCTCTTGCGTTGGCGACGATCGATCCGGTCACCGGCGCGATAACCG
Source organism: Deltaproteobacteria bacterium (assembly GCA_016218975.1). Classification (NCBI taxonomy): domain Bacteria; kingdom Pseudomonadati; phylum Myxococcota; class Myxococcia; species Deltaproteobacteria bacterium. The sequence continues at coordinate 895 of JACRCO010000055.1, read as the reverse complement.
CGATCGCGGTTTCGAACGGAGGCACGGGATACACGGCTCCCGTCGTCGTCATCACGGACAATGCCGGCGCAGGAGCCGTCGCCGAGGCGACCATCGGCGGAGCTCTTTCGGGCGGCATCCGGAAATTCGTTGACAACGTTCCGCTTCTCGGCCCTGCCGGCGCGAACAACCTCGGGCAGTATCTCCCCGTCGCCGTTGCGGATACGGCCAGCTTCCCGGGGCCGAATCCTCCTGCTGCCGACTATTACGAAATCGCGCTTGTCGAGTTCATGGAGCGGATGCACTCGGACCTGCCCCCGACAAAGCATCGGGGCTACGTTCAGTTGGAAACACCTGCGAACTTCGCGGTGAGCAATCACGTTCCCATGTTCAATCCCGACAACACCCCGATCCTGATGCCGGATGGGGTAACGCAAGCCATCGCAGTGGACAACCCCCATTTCCTGGGGCCGGTCATCGTCGCGACGGGCAGCGTGCCGGGACAGCCGGGCCGGCCGGTCCGCCTCAAGTTCTACAACCTGCTTTCCGCGGGAGCCGGCGGTGAACTCTTCCTGCCGGTGGATAACACTGTCATGGGGGCGGGACCGGGCCCGAAAGACGCGATGGGCATGGACTGCGACCCCATGGCGGGAATGGCCTGTGAACCGTACAAACAGAATCGGGCCACCGTCCATCTCCACGGCAACAATACAGTCTGGATCAGCGACGGGACGACGCACCAGTGGATCACTCCCGCCGGGGAATCCACACCCTATCCGAAGGGTGTAAGCGCCAGGAACATTCCCGACATGCCGGATCCCGGACCGGGTGCGGCAACTTTCTACTACACGAACGCGCAAAGCGCCCGGCTGATGTTCTACCACGATCATGCGATGGGCATCACCCGCCTCAACGT
>JACRCO010000054.1 GCA_016218975.1 Deltaproteobacteria bacterium | reverse complement strand
GGGGGCTCCCCGGAAAGAAACGGCAAAGCCGCGTCACGTTCCGCGTGACACGCAATGCGATCGCGGCACGCGTGAACGGTCTCCGTGCTCGCGCTCCGGCCCCTCCGGTGGGGGCCTCCGCATGCTGCGCGCGGAGCCCGCAGGGCCGCGCCGCTTCTGTTCGCGCGCCTCTTCTTCCCTTAGCCGCCTCCTCCTGATACGATCCCTTCTATGCAAACCGGGGCAGCTAAAGAAAGAAGCTCCTCCGCGCGATCGTGCCACTATCCCAAAAACCGCATCAGGGGTCTTCGAGCTCTCCGGCCCGCCCCGCGTCGGGGCCAACGGCGTGTGAAGCCACCGGCCGCATTAGGGAAAAAGCCTGCGCATACGACGGAAGTGCGGCGGGCGGTGCTGTTCTCCGATACCAACCCGTCGTTCGATATCCCGGTTGGGTTCGCGGGCGGGATACCCGACGACGCGACGGGGATGGTGAGGTTCGGATGGCGGGACTATGAGGCGGGAACGGGAAGGTGGGCCGCAAAGGACCCGATATTCTTCGAGGGAGGACAGTACAACTTGTTCGGGTACGTCGGAAACGATCCAGTCAACTGGATTGATCCAGAGGGGTTATCTGGAGACAGTTATCAACCAGATGCGTCAAAACATGGAAGCCCTCACATTGATAGGTATGACCCTAGCGGAAAAAATGTAGGCCGATATCGGCCTGATGGTACAGGAATACCTCATAAAGGCAAAGTGCCCCCGCCGATTCCCAAGAAAGATTTATCAAAATTTTCTAAGGCAGCTAAAAAGCTTGGAAAATGTGGAACTGCCATCTCTATTATTCTATGGCTTGCGGATCCCGCCGAGGCGCAGGCTCCAACTATAGATAAAGATCTGTGCGGGGAGTGCCACAAATGAAAATAAGATCTATCAATGCAAGAAAATACCATGTGCAGGATATAATTCCACCACGATCCATCGTTATGATTATTAAGGCGGATGAAATGACTCCTTCATGGAAAAATAAAATCGGTACACGTTTTAGAATTGGATATTACAATTCAAAGGATGGGTTAGATACAATATGGCTTGTTGATGATAAGGGGAATTATGTTGAAACTACAGACCGAAAATTTCTAATGAAATATTTTAAAATAATCAAGTTAACAACAACAAAAAATTACTTCGGATATGGTTGTAAACCTCTCACGAGTATCAAAGGTCATAGGCAGTTATAAATTATGGCCTCGTATAAGGTAGGAAATTTTGTACTCGACGTGACCGCCTGAATCGGGTAATCCCTACGTCGGGCCGCACCTACGGGTTCGGGTACGACGCCAACGGGAACAGGACGAGCATCACGATGCCGAACGGGGTGGTGCATCAGCTCGGTTACAACAGGATCAACTTGGACAACTCGTACACACCGCCGAACAACCCGGCGTACGGGACAAGCTACTCCCTCGACCGGGAGTGGGTGCGGACGGCGCTGCCGTCGGGGCGCATTGTCAACGGTAATTGAAAATGTTCCCTTTGTGGCAATCGAAAATTCCCCCCCTGTCGGTGGTCAGTCTTTGGGTTCTTTTCGTTGAACGATGCCAGCTTTGAGCTTTTCCTTGAGCCGGTAACTTTCGCCCTTGATGTTGATGGTGATCGAATGATGAAGTACCCGGTCCAGAATCGCTGTGGCGATGACGGCATCGCCGAACACTTCCCCCCAGCCGGAGAACGGCTGGTTCGAAGTGAGGATCATCGCCCCCTTCTCGTACCGACGGGAGATCAGCTGGAAGAACAGGTTTGCTCCGTGCCGGTCGATCGGAATGTAGCCTATCTCGTCGACGATCAGCAGTTTGGCCTGGCAGTTGTTGTATCTCTCATAAATCCGCAAGGTGGTTCTCACGCAGATCCGCTATGAGCCGGGTTGTAATTCCCGCATTGCAGGGGGTACTTCCCGCCGTTGATGTGGTGGTGCAGAGTGAGAGAGTGAACATCCCGGAAGGGGCCACCGCAGATGGTGACCCCTTCCGGGTTTGTGGTCAGAGCGTGTGATCGTCGTTGACGGCGAGTGCCCTGTATTCGCGGATTTCCACGCGCAGTTCTCCGATGCGGAAGATCAGGGAGTTCGCCTTTCGGGTAAGGGGGGCCGGGATCTCTCCCCGTGCCGCCGGGTCGAGGGAGTAAAGGTCCGGGTTTTCGGCTACGAGTTGGTGGGCGGTTGTCGCGAGAGTCGCATCCAGTGCGGCGAGGACCCCCAACTCGGGTGCGAGAGCCAGTTCGTTCGCCGTGGGGCGCAACAGCGCTTCGATCCGTTCTTCCATCACGTCACCTCCGCCAACGCGGCATGGACATGGTCGATGGTCACGGTTTTCGCCTTGGCCAGGGCAGAGGCGATGAGTGCCTGATGGCACAGGTTGTTGACCTTTCTGGCCAATCCCTGGGTCGCCTGGAAGATGGCTTCCATGGCCGCGGGTTCGAAGAGGGGCAGTTCGGTGCCCGCCAGCCGCAGACGGTGGGTGATATAGCGGGGCATCTCGTCCCGGTCGAGGCCGGCGTAGTGGTATCGCATGACAATTCGCTGGGCGAGCGCCTCGTAGACGGCCATGGAGAGCCTTCGGCGCAGTTCGGCCTGCCCCACGAGCAGGAGGCAAAGACGGTTTTCCGAGTCCATCTGGTAGTTGGTCAGCAGCCGCAGGTCTTCAAGCACGTCGGATCGCAGATTGTGCGCTTCGTCGATGACGAGGACGGGGCGGCACCGGGCCTCGGCGCAGAGGCGGTTGACCTCGGTGCGGATCTGTCGGTAGAGGGCAGCCCGGGAGCGCTCGGTGGGCAGGCCCATCTCCCATGCGATGGTTTTGTACAAGTCCATGACGTTTCCCGTGGAGAAGGCGATGTAGACGACGCGCCACAGGCCGGTGTGCAGGGAGGTGAGCACCTTGCGGCAGGCGGAAGTCTTGCCGGAACCGCTTTCTCCCGTGATCAGGCCGATGCCTCGCAACTCCAGCAGGTGAGCAAGACGAGCGTCGGTTTCCTGGCCCGCCGCGGAGGGGAACAGTTCTTCGGGCGGGATCTCCTTGTCGAACGGATTGCGAGTGAGGCCGAACGGTTTGCGATACATGTCAGCGGCCTCCTTTCGTTGGGCTCGCAGGGAAGTCTCTCAGGCGCAGCGCCTGGGAGGGCGCGTCGGGGTTTTTCCCGGGAACCGGGATCCGGGAGTGCTGGTTGCGTTTGACGAAGCAGTTGGCGTAGAGATCTACGCGCCTGGCCGGCCCGAGTTTTTTGTTCCGCAGCCATACTTCAACGGGCTCTCCCAGCTTCGCCGGATCGAACTTGAGGGTCACCGTCTCGCCCACGAGGGTGGCGTCGACCTCGTAGAGAACGCCGCGCAGGCTCACGGTGCGGTCGCGCTGCACCCGCCGCTTCTCTTCGAGCAAAAAGAGCGCGTCGAAGTCGGTACCGGGCTGTGGCAGCCGGATGGCATCGGCGCTTTGGCACCAGCGGTCCAGCGGAGTCTCTCCGAAAAGCCCCCGGTGGGGCGTCTGGTGGTACTCCCCCTCGATATAGCCCCACAGCGCCCGGTTGATGGCTTCGAGGCTCCGGGTGTCCTCGGGGGAGAGCCGCGGCAGGAACTGCATTCGTACGGTGCGGAAGAATCGTTCGATCTTCCCTCGCCCCTCCGGGGTGTGGGGCCGACTGTGGATCAGGTGGATGCCGAGCCGGGCGCACACCAGCTCCAGTTGGTGCGAGCGGAACGCCGCCCCGTTGTCGCAGTAGAGACGAACCGGGACACCGCGCCGACGGACGGCTGTCCGAACACCGGCAGGAAAGCGCCGACAGCCTCGGAGAGCGCGAAGGCGCAATAGGGAACGACGCGGGTGGCGTCGTCGATGATGCCGATCAGGTAGGACTTCTGCCGCCGTCCGCCTTCGACTCCGACGGCGGGGCCGTGCATGACGTCGGCCATCCACAACTCGCCCGCCTGCTCGAATGAGAACCGGCGGCGGTCGTTGCCGTTTTGCTCCTCGGGACGCTTGCGCATCATCCCGGCACGCGAGAGGAGCCGGTGCACCGTCGAGTTCGGCAACGCCAGATCGTCGGGCACCGCTCCCGTGGCGCGCGCACGCTCGATGACCTGCACCACCGACAGGGAGTGTCTCTCGTCCTTGATGCTGACCAGCAAGTCCGCGACCGGGCCCGGGATGCCCCGGGTTTGCCCAAGATCGCCGCGAGGTTTGGGGCGCAGCGCCTCGAAGCCGCCTCGTCTCCACGCAACCAGCCAGTCGCGAAGCGTCTCCT